>JBGTMS010000001.1:0-15467 GCA_041743425.1 Zeaxanthinibacter sp.
CGGAGATGATGTCTATGATGTGAACGATGTGGAAAGTACCAAAGTTCCCAATGACAGGGAGATTTGGCCATTAATAGAAGCGGATTTTGAAGCTGCCGCCGCAGGCCTTCCAGACACCCAGTCGGAGGTAGGAAGACCAACCAGTTGGGCCGCCCTCGCGTTTCTTGCAAAAGCGAAGATGTTTCAGGGATGGGATGAGAGCGGAAATGCCAATACAGCAAAACTTCAGGAGGCAAAAACAATACTCGACCAGATTGTCGATTCAGGAATATATAGCCTTGTTCCGAATTTCGAAGATAATTTCCTGGTGGCTACCCGAAACAATGCAGAATCTATCTTTGAAGTTCAATATGCGGTGAACAGCGCTAACGGGGATGCCACCAACCAAGGGGTTGGCCTGGCGCACCCTTACACAGATCCCTGGGGATGTTGTGGATTTTATCAGGCTTCTCAGAATCTGGTGAACGCATATAAAACGACCGATGGTCTTCCTCTGTTGGATGATTTTGATGCGACTGATGTCACCTGGGAAACTGAATATACAGGCACTTTGGATCCTCGTATTGATCACTCCCTGGGACGGCCTGGAATTCTGTATAAAGGCTTTAAGATCTATCAGACAGATTTCGTTCGTGATCTTTCCTATGCGGGACCTTATTTTTCCAAGAAACACGTAGCGGAACCCGAAGCAACGGGAGTCGGAGGTTGGGCGAACCTAAGTGCCAACAACTACCGCATAATGCGCTATGACATGATCCTGCTCTGGCTTGCTGAAGCGGAAGTTGAACTCGGCGACCTTGAACGGGCAAGGGAACTGATCAATTTGGTCAGGGAAAGGGCGTCCAATCCGGAAGGTTTTGTACCTGCCGCAATTCAGGGTACAGACAGGAATGATTTCACCATAGTGGAAGGAGAGCCGGCTGCCAATTATGAAATTGCCCTTTACAACACGCCCTTCCCGGATGCCGCAACGGCAAGGAAAGCCGTTCGGTTTGAAACGAGGCTTGAATTTGCCATGGAAGGACATCGGTTCTTTGACCTTCAGCGCTGGGGCATTTCCGCCGAAGTACTTAACGCGTACCTTGACAGTGAAGCAGATCACCGGCAGTACCTGGCTGGTCAAACTTTCACCGCAAATAAAAATGAATTTTATCCAATACCTGTAGAGGCCATCGACAGATCCTTTAAAGAAGGTTCCCCTACCCTCACACAGGATCCTGCCTACTAGAGGCCGAATCCGAAACATATGACAAAGGGCCAAGGGGTAGACACTACCTTCTGGCCCTTCGTCTTTTTCCGGACAAATTCCTCTGGGAGAATTCTGAATATCCCAATTGTGAAACAACTGATTATAAAGAGAAATAATATATACATTTTTAGGCGCTTCATCATCTTTACGTATTGGCTGATGATTGGCTCCGGCTTGTTTTTGACATCTTGCGCCAGGGACACCCCTACCCTATTCCGGCTTGTACCTTCTGAAACCAGTGGCGTTACATTTAACAACCACATTATAGAAACCGACACTTCCAATATCCTGAATAATGAATATATATTTAATGGAGGTGGCATTGGTATAGGAGATTTTAACAATGATGCAAAGCCCGACCTTTTTTTTGCCGGAAATCAGGTGGCCAACAAAATGTACCTCAACCAGGGAAAGTTTCGGTTTAAGGATGTATCGGCTTTTGCCGGAATTGAAGCCGCGGATCGTTGGAGTACGGCAGTTACCCTGGTTGATATAAATCACGACGGATGGCTGGATGTCTATGTCTGTGCTGCCATGAATTCATCTGCAACATTAAGGGCCAATCAACTGTTTGTCAACCAGGGTCTAAATGAGGACGGTCTGCCTGAGTTCACCGAAATGGCGGCAAGTTATGGTATCGCCGAAACCGGAAACAGTATGGGCGCTGCCTTCTTCGACTACGACAAAGACGGGCATCTTGATCTCTATGTTCTCAACAATGAACAGACCCATACCCTTCCCACAAATTACCGTCCAAAAGTAAATGATGGGTCAGCCGTGAGTAATGACCGTCTGTTTCACAACAACGGAGACGGTACTTTTAACGATGTAACCATAACTGCAGGCATTACGTACGAAGGATTTGGACTCGGGATAGCCGTTTCCGATCTTAATAAGGATGGATGGCCGGATCTCTATATCTGCAATGACTACCTTACAAACGATCTGCTTTATACGAATAATGGTGATGGTACCTTTTCCACTGAGATCGGGGAGCAGATCAGACACCAGAGTAAGTTTTCAATGGGTTCGGATATCTCGGATTATAACACTGACGGCCATCTGGACATTGTCACCCTTGATATGCTTGGAGAAACCAATTACCGGATGAAGACGACCATCGGTAATAACAATTATATCAACTATGTCCTCAATGAACGATGGGGATATGAGTATCAATACAGCAGAAATATGTTACAGGCCGGCAACGGTCCGGGTGTTCCTTACAGTGAGGTTGGTCTGATGGCAGGCATTGCCCGTACCGACTGGAGCTGGTCTCCTCTCTTCGTTGATATGGACAATGACGGATACAAAGACCTGCTGATTACCAATGGGTTTCCCAGGGATATAACAGATCGGGATTTTGGGGATTTCAGGGTGAACATCGCTCCGTTTGTCAGTCCCGATAAAATCCTGGACTCCATCCCTATCGTAAAGATCCCGAATTATGCCTTCCGAAATAATGGACACGGAATCTTTACAGATGTCGGGGAAAGCTGGGGTCTCAACCGGCCCTCTTTTTCGAATGGGGCAGCCTTTGCTGACCTTGACGGTGATGGAGATGAAGATTATGTTGTAAATAATATCAACGAGATGGCCTTTGTTTTTGAAAATACCCTGGAAACCCTAAACAAGGATGCTGGCCGATTTGTGCAAATCGACCTGCAGGGTCCCGAATTAAACCCCAACGGGATTGGAGCCAAGGTCGTACTCCGATTTTCCGACGGTCATTTTCAGTATCACGAGCAACATCTGACCAGGGGATACATGTCATCCGTGCATGAGATGATTCATTTTGGATTGGGTCGGAATGGGAAAGAGATTACTGCACTGGAAGTCCTCTGGCCGGACGGCAGTTTTCAGAACATGGGGAAAATCAGTCCGGATAAGGTAATTCTCGCGGCCTATAAAGATGCAAAAAAAACCGATCGCGGTCAACTCGCTTTTCCCTTCGTTCCGGAAAACAGGAAACCGATGTTCAGGGAAGTGTCGGAACAGTTGGGAATCGATTTTACCCATCAGGAAAAGGATATTATTGATTATAATGTTCAAAGGACCCTGCCCCACAAACTGTCACAGGATGGCCCTTGTCTGGCGGTAGGAGACCTGGATGGGAACGGTTGGGAAGATTTTGTGGTAGGTAGCTCCTCCGGTTTTACCCCTGTGCTCTTTTTTCAAAAAAACGATGGAACATTTATCGAAAAGCCACTGTATACTTCAGAAGAAGACAAACAGCACGAAGAAACGGGCATGGCATTGTTCGACCTGGAAAATGATGGAGATCTGGATCTTTATCTGGTTTCAGGGAGCAACGAATTTGCCCCTGGAAGTGAACTGTATCTTGACCGCCTGATGATCAATGACGGTACAGGGAATTTTTCTATTGCCACGGACAAAATGCCGCCTGTAAGGGCCAGTGGTTCGGTCGTGCGAGCCATGGATTTTGATGAGGATGGCTTTTCAGATCTTTTCGTGGGAGGCAGATGTCCCCCCGGTCAGTATCCCATGCCGGACAGGAGCTTCCTCCTGAAAAATAACAAAGGGGTTCTGGAAGACGTCACAGAGAGATTGGCTCCTGATCTTCAACAGATCGGAATGGTCACCGATGCCGTATGGGCTGATATGGATGGGGATGATCTCACCGACCTTGTCGTGGTTGGGGAATTTATGCCTGTTAGCCTTTTTAAGAATACTGAAAATGGTTTAAAACCATTTGAGAATACAGGACTCGACAGTCTTTCCGGGTGGTGGCAAAGCATTGCGGCAGCTGATTTTGATCAGGATGGGGATGTCGATCTGATTTCCGGGAATCTCGGAGCGAATAATTTTTACCAGGCCTCTATTGAAAAACCGGTGACGCTTCTGGCCAAGGATTTTGATAACAATGGCAGTATGGATCCGGTGACATTTGCCTACCTGAAAAAGAACCAGGAAGCATATGATTCTTATCCGGTGAACTTCTGGGGAGACCTTAACGGTCAAAGTCCGCTGTTCAGGAAAAAATTTGACTTTTATCGTGATTATGCCATGGCAACACAAAATACCCTCTTCAGCGATGAAGAACTGAATGGAAGTAGGGAACTGATCGCCAATCTGGATAGAAGCAGCTATATTGAAAATCAGGGGGGCACCTACAAGACTTCCGCTTTGCCTTGGGAGGCGCAGATAGCCCCGGTCAATGGCATTGCGGTTACCGATCTTAATGGGGACCAGCATCCGGATGTGCTGTTAATTGGCAATGATTATGGCAATGAAACTTTTATTGGCCGCTATGACGCCTTTAATGGTGCGGTTCTTCAGGGTGGAAATGACAGTAACTTTAAAAATATACCGGTTACCGCAAGTGGTTTTAAGGTTTCAGGTGATGCCAAAAGTATTGTCACTTTAAAGACCGCTGACGCAAACACCTTATTTGTAGTAAGTCAGAATCGGGGCAAGCTGCTTGTTTTCAAAAGGAATAACTGAGAATTTTCGCTTTTGTCGGACAATTATGCGCCTCTTTTAACACAAACATAGGTACTACAAAGGACGAATCGATTAAGGAAGCTCCAAAATTCATGAATTTTACGCCTGTTTTTATCGCAAAAAGGCTGAAAGTTGGACGAATTTTATATATTCACTTATAGGCAAGGGTGAACAAAAGATGGTTGCAATATGCGGCTTCACCCTATATCAACAAGTCCATTAATTACATCCTACAGATAGCTTCGGCTTTTGGATGAATGCATTACCAGCCAAACCAAAATGGAATGGCCGGTACCCATAGTTAGTTTTGAGTTAGTTTTGAAAAGCAGCATCGTTCAAGAGGGTGCTGCTTTTTTATACACTTGCCTTGCTATTAAGTTCGTCAATGAAATATGATGGCAGGATCCCCTGTCGCTTTTTAAAGGCCGCATTAAAGGTGTTCAAATTATTATATCCTACGGAAACGGCGATATAGCTCAATTTGCTGTTCCTGAACTCCTCATCTCTCAACAATTTGGTCACCAGGTAATTGATCCTAAGCTCATTGATATAATTATTAAAATTGGATTTCTTTTCCTGATTGATCACCTGTGAAAGGTATTTATGGTTCGTCTTCAACTGATCTGCCAACTGGTGCAGATTGCATTGCTGGTCAAGAAAAAAATGCGCCTTTTCGAGTTTTTCAAGCCGTAAAAGAATGATATCTTTTAATTCATCGTGAAGCGTGTTTTGTTCCTGGAGATGACCATTCTTCCCCGTCTGTGCACCCCGATTGAGGTCGTTCGTTAACGAAACGACGTTATTTCCCTTATGAAGCTGTAAACCAGCCAGTTGTATTGTTTTTTTTACAAGTAGTTTGTTCTTACTTCTTACCTTCAGATAGGAGAAAAAAGCGAGGGTGGTAATTATAAACGCAAAAAGCAATACGAGTACCAACGTATGATACCGTCCCTTCTGGGCCGTGTTCTCCAGGGCCAGAATTTTATTTTGCGTGGTGACATCCTTGATTCTTCGCCTTGCTTCGAGAATGACTATTTTCTGTTCTTTCTCATTGGTAAAAAGGGAGTCGATAATGGCCTTGTGCAAAGTTCTGTATTCATAAGCCTTGGAAAATTGTCGCCTGCTGTCGTATAGCTTGGCAAGAATAGCACTGTTGGATTTCACTACATCGAAAGCATTGATGCTTTCTGCGGTATCAAGGCTTTTTTCATAACTAAGAATTGCATTTACGGTGTCTTTTTGCTTCAGGTAGAGGGCTCCTTCCAGGCTTAGTGCCCTGGGGATACGAAATCCGTAATGTTGTTCATAGCAGAGCGCAAGGGATCTTGATAAGTACTTGCGCGATGCCTGTAGATCACCCTCCTGCAAATTGATTTCTGCAATATTCATATAGACCACACTTTGAATATAGCTTCCCGGCGGAGGCAATGTTTTTTCTAATTGCAGGTACAAATCGTAAATTTCCAATGCCTTCCTAGTATTGCCCATCTTAGCCGTCATTCTGGCGATTTCATCCAATTTCGGGAAGACATATTTCATCTCCTTCAGACTAATTATATAATCCAGACCTTTCAGACAATAATTCCTGGCTTTTGGAAAGTTTTCAATCCGCAGATAGTAATGGCTCAAGGCGGCATTGGCCTTCATCAGCGCATATTCATTTCCGGACTTTTCAGCCAGATCCAGGAGGCGCAGACCGGTCTCAAGTGCAAGATCATATTGTCCCCTTTCAGAATAAATATCCGACTTCAACGTGGCAAAATCGGAATATATTGCCGGATAGGTTTTGAAATCCATCTGCATTTTCACATCTTTTGCAAGACCCATGGCAATACCGAATTTCCCACTTACAAAAGAGAGATAGGCCTCATTGTACTTAGCAGCAAGTTCTCCTCTCTTGTAGCCCGCCTGCCGCGACAAGGCCATAGCTTCAGCATTATATTGTCCTGCCGTAAGGGTTGAGGTATAAATAGTAGCGTCAAAAAGCCTGAGCAACGTGTGTATCTTTTTTTCCCCGTCAACCTTTCGGTATTTTTCCTTCAAAAAATCGACATTAAGGCTTAGCTCCGGGTACAAATCGCTACCCTTTACCAGTTGTCTGATTTGGGTAAGGGCCATCTGAACACTGTCATCAGCAACTTTCTGTGTGTAGCCAGGAATCAAATTTCCTGCTAAAAACAGTATTAGTACTATTTTATGTGTTAGATTCAACTGGGTTGGGATAAAATTCTCTACTGCTTAGCAGAAGTTAAAAATACAAATAATGTTTCATTCAGGGATATGAGCTGGCGGCTTCACAGATCAATAGCGGTCCCTGCTGGAGTTTAGATGGAAAATCCGGGAAATCTGGTCCAACCAACCTTATTCAGGGTATTCGACACGGAGGTGGTAAATATTATTTAATTTTTGTTTGAGTACTTTTTTGACTGTCTGTATCTCTTTGAAAGTGATATCAGCATTCAGGAACTGATTGGCGTCCATCTGGCCCGCCACAATTTTGTCCACAAATTCATCCAAAATCTTAAGGGTTGGATTTGTAAGGCTTTTAGAGGCGGCTTCTACAGAGTCGGCCATCATTAAAATCGCAGTTTCCTTGGAAAATGGTACCGGACCAGGATATCGGAATTCTTCTTCATTCAATGGCGCGCCCTTATCCATCTCCTTTTTATAAAAATAATAAACCAGTGTAGTGCCGTGATGGGTACGGATAAAATCGATAACCCGGTCAGGAATATTATTCTTACGGGCCATTTCAATCCCTTCGATGACGTGATTGATAATGATCTCTACGCTGGCAGCCGGGCTAAGATCATTGTGTGGATTGATATTTGTAACCTGATTTTCAGTGAAATAGGTGGGATTATTCATTTTTCCGATGTCGTGATAAAGTGCCCCCACCCTGACAAGCATCGCATTAGCACCAATTTCATTTGCCGCAGCCTCTGCAAGGTTGGCCACCTGTAACGAGTGATGGAAAGTGCCCGGAGCCTTATTGGATAGCACCTTTAATAACTTGGAATTCGTATCTGAGAGTTCCAGAAGGGAAACATCCGAAACCATTCCGAAAAGTTTCTCGAAGATATAGATGAGCGGCTGCACAAATAAAGTGATCATCCCATTCAAGAGAAAGAAGCCAAAGGTAAACCACTGAACATTGTCCAGATTTCCTTCGTGAATAATATGAAAAGCGAAATATCCAAGTATATAAATTAAAGTGATCTGACCCACTGACAGAAATAGGTTGGCCCTTTTATACAATTCTGAAACAGTCAGAATGGTAACAATCCCTGCAATGATCTGAAGGAAGATATACTCAAAACTATTGGGTACTACAAATCCCAGTAAAAGTACGGTAAGGACATGCACGAATAATCCCAACCTGGCGTCAAAAAACGTTTTCAGGATCAGTGGCAGGATACAAAGCGGAACCACATAGACATAAACCTCATCATACTTTACCACGAGGGTGGTAATGAATATCATACTGAGGATGTTGAAGAAAATGAATGTAACCTGTACATTGTGCTGATAAATTTCGGGCCTGTAGCGTTTAAGAAAAAGCATGAGCATCATCAGGACCAGGGCTACTAAAATGGTATATCCGAAAAGAATAAAATTATGGTTGTATTCTGTCCATAACTCGGATTCGTACTCCGCTTTCAGGGAATTCAGGATCGAAAGATTCTCTGCTTCAACAACCTCTCCTTTAGCTATGATCAGTTTACCCTCATCGACCGTACCTCTGGTGACGGATATTTTGGAGAGTTCGTCTTCCAGTTCTTTCCTTGTAATCTCGGCGTCAAAGGAAACATTCGGTTTGATTATATCGAAGAAAAGCTGCCTGTATTTCGCCTGAAAACTCTGGAGGCCATTTTGTCTTATGCCACGATCCAGCACCGTGGTAACTTCCTGCAATTGAAGTATTTCGCCGGCATCAACGGGAGAGGCCTCCTTATTCTTAATCAGGTAGGCCGAATGATTCCCGAGACTTAGTTCACCCCCTTGAAGAACACCCGTAACATAGATGGAATCCAGGAGCTGCCGCCCGACAGTCCGCAGCCTGTTTCTTAGGGCAGGGGTATAATCCTCTGCCGCAAATACAGTTTCAAAACTCCTATCAAAGGAAGCATAAACCTCATTTACAATGGCATCATTGTAGGAATAGTAATCCAACTGATTTTTCTCAACTTCGCTTCTCTCACTGCCAATCTCATCCGCATCTTTAATTATGGAAAAATCAAAAGGGGCATACAAATTATTGTACTGCCAGGGTTTTCCTTTTTGAAACTCATATTTGAATTTACCGCCCTTCGGGAAAAAAAATACAATACAACCGACGGCAACAACGTACAAAAGGTACTTGTAAATCAGGGATTGGCTTTTATAAAAGGTATCCAGGGATTTGCCCATAATGCGTGGTTGCTGGCATCAAAAATAGAAAATATAATTGCACCCTGTCTGTTTTGAATACCTATCCCGGCGCAATGCCTCCAAATTGCGTAATTTTGTAAATTAAATCAAGGGCTCGTAAGATGAGGGAGCAGGCGAGATCCCGGACCCATTTCGGATGTATTAGAATTAAAAATGATCGCATGAAAGAAGTAGTGATAGTGGCCGCAGCAAGAACCCCGATAGGTAGTTTTATGGGAGCGTTATCAACAATTCCCGCACCACGGCTTGGAGCCATAGCCATCCGGGGCGCTTTGAATAAAATTCAACTTGATGTAGAATTGGTTGATGAAGTTCTTATGGGACATGTGGTTCAGGCCGGTACGGGACAGGCTCCCGCACGTCAGGCGGCAATTTATGCCGGAATTCCGGAAAAAGTACCTTGCTGTACCATCAACAAGGTATGTGCTTCCGGGATGAAAGCTGTGATGTTGGGAGCACAATCGATTGCCCTTGGGCACAATGCGGTTGTAGTGGCAGGAGGGATGGAAAATATGAGTCTGATTCCGCATTATGTTCATATGCGTACAGGTCAAAAGTTTGGTCCGGCAAGTCTCAGAGACGGAATGCAAATTGACGGCTTGGTAGATGTCTATAACCAACAGGCAATGGGTGTCTGTGCAGACGCCTGTGCGACAGAACACCAGTTCAGCCGGGAAGATCAGGATGACTTTGCGATTCAATCCTATCAGAGATCAGCCGATGCCTGGTCTTCGGGGAAATTTCACGAAGAGGTGGTTCCTGTTGAAGTACAACAGAGAAAAGGCGACCCGCTCCTAATTACTGAGGACGAAGAATTCCGGAATGTTCAGATTGAAAAGATACCAGCCCTGAGGCCCGCTTTTACAGAGTCAGGGACGGTTACCGCAGCCAATGCTTCTACAATAAATGATGGTGCTGCCGCATTGATTTTAATGAGTGCGGACAAGGCCAGGGAACTGAAACTACAGCCTTTGGCAATTATTAGAAGTTACGCCGATGCCGCAAAAGAACCTAAGTGGTTTACCACAGCACCGGCACTGGCGCTGCCTAAAGCGCTCAAAAGCGCGGGTCTAACTCTGGAGCAGGTCGATTATTTTGAGCTTAATGAAGCCTTTGCCGTGGTAGGGCTTGCCAATATGAAACTTCTGGGCCTGAAATCAGACAACGTAAACGTTCATGGTGGCGCAGTATCTTTAGGACATCCTCTGGGGTGCTCAGGAGCCAGAATACTTGTTACACTGATCCATATACTAAAAAACCGTAAGGGTAAAATAGGGGCGGCGGCTATTTGTAATGGTGGGGGTGGTGCCTCTGCCATGATTCTGGAACGACCCTGAAACATCCACCCGAAAAATTCATGCAATACGGTATTTGCCCCCTTAGTCTTATCCCTATGAGAACCCATCCGGACGATACTGCTGAATTGCTAACGCAACTCCTTTATGGTGAATACTTCCGGATTCTTGAACTTCGGAAAAGCTGGAGCCGGATCAGGAATACCTTTGATTCCTGTGAAGGCTGGGTACGAAATATTCTATATTCTGAGCCTACCCTGGAGAACTATGAATCTCTTGAAAGTTCAAATTCTGAAATATGGTGCAATGATTTGGTGTCCATCGTCCTCGATGAAAGTGATCATTTTATTCCTGTAGTTCTGGGATCTGGGGTGGCGCATACGCCATTGATGAAACATCGATTTGACGTAGAGGCCAGGCCAGGCAGCCAATTGAAATCGAAGCTGCGATCCCTGGCCATGTTATATCTGAATGCCCCTGAGTTCACGGGAGGCAAATCTCCGTTTGGAATTGATAGTTCAGGGCTGATCCAAATGGTCTACAAGATGGCAGGATACCCTCTACCCCGCTTTGCCGGACTTCGGGCTTCCCAGGGTGAAGCCCTTAGCTTCATTGAAGAAAGTGAAGAGGGGGATCTCGCTTTTTTTGATAATGATCAGGGTGTAATCGACCATGTCGGGATGATTCTAAGTGAAAATTATATCATTCATTCCTATGGCAAAGTGAGGGTTGACAGGCTGGACCATACCGGCATATTTAATATGGAGCTAAACCGATATTCCCATGCGCTGCGTGTAATTAAAAAAGTAGTCTGAAATATTTTTTTACAAAAATCCTTTTCTGAGGGCGTTAATAATTCTATTGACTTTTAATGATAGGCGCCAGAAACTGCTGGACAGTAAAGGAGTAACGGCAGTAACAATTTTAACCAAACGTTGCCTTATAAAATAGTAAAGCCCCAGGGTTAGCGGGGCTTTTATCGTGTGAGTGAATTTCTGATATTATTCCCCCATTAACTTCTTAATTCTCATAAAGTTGTCATTGTCTCCCATTGCCCCATAGATATTCTTTAACTGGCTAAGTACTCCCTGGTTATCTGGATTTGTTTTCAGCGCGTCCTCCAGGATCTTGGCACCTTCCATAAATAAGGCATCCTTTTTCTGTTTAAGTTCATCATATTTGGCAATATCCGCTTTGGTATTCCCAAGGTCGTTCATTTCATCGATAAGACCATTCCCTTCGTTTACATAGGTCGTGGAAAGGTTCAATTGGGCATTGACATACCCCGGATTGACCTCCAGTGCCTTGCGATAGGAAGCCCGGGCCTCTTCTATATTCCCCTGCTCCATATTGATCACCCCAATATTATAATGCAGGTCGGCATTATCCGGTTCCATTGCGGCAGCCTCTGCCATCAATGTTTTAAAAGTATCCTTGTCTCCCATCTTATAGTAGAGATTTGCTTCATTCAGGATGAGGTTGACATCTTCCGGGTTGCTTGCTCTGGCATCCTTATAGGCCTGTACCGCCTTGTCATTTTCTCCCAGCTGGGTGTATATCAACGCCATGTTTTTTACAATCTCTGCTTTTTTGGAAGGTGATTTCTCGTCCAGGGGATCTTTGAACGTGCCTGATTTGACCATGAGATCCCGTTGCATCTTATCCATTTCCTCAACCTCTCCGGTACTTATATTGGTGGCCTTATAGACCATCCCGCTTCCGTCATAACCAAGCTCCTTTAACTCATTGTAGTAAGCCAGGGCTTCTTCAAAATGACCACCATTTACCGCACTACTGGCTGCATAGTACAGATATGAAGTATCCTTCGGACTTAATTTATAGCCCATATAAAGTTTTTCCGCGGCTTCCTTGAAGCGTTTGTTGTTGTTATCCTCCACCGCGGCATTTACCAGATCTGCCGTCATGGCAGACAGACGTTGCTGTGTTTCTTCAGAGTATTTGCTCTTCCCGTCCTGTTCCTCGAGGGTCAGCACCTTGTTGAAAGATGTGACGGCCTTGTCAAAGGCAGCAGTATCTCCCTTTTTAGCCAGATCAGCATAGGCCTGCCCGCTTAAGAAATAATACTGCGCCTGGACCTTTTCGTCTTCCCCGCCAATAGTACCTGAAACGCTTTCCAAAGCTGTTTTAGCAGCCATTGCATCGCCTTCTTTTATTGCCTTTTCGGCTGTTTTTATCTCCGACTTCTGTGAAAAACCGGCGATGCTGAATACCATTGCCGCTCCTATTAAAAATGTTGTTTTCATTTTAAAGATATTTGAGTATTAGTGTTTAAAGCTATTCTTCTTCCGATGCGCTAGTCTTATCAAGAGCCGTGCCATCTTCCGTTTGGACCTCTATATTCCTGATGTCGATTTCTTCCAGTTCCTCCTCATCTTTCATCACTTTGGCCACTGCGGCTATGGAATCATTGTCTCTGAGCTGAATCAATTTTACACCCTGTGTCGCCCTTCCCATGGTCCTAAGATCAACCACACCCATCCGGATGGCGATACCTGATTTATTGATGATCATGAGGTCATCCGAATCTGAAACGTTCTTGATGGCCACAAGCTCACCGGTCTTCTGAGTAATGGAAATGGTCTTGACTCCTTTTCCACCCCTATTGGTGATTCTGTAATCCTCGATGCTGGATCGTTTGCCGTACCCATTTTCAGAAACGACAAGTATTTCATCATCCATATTGTGAACAGAAATCATTCCGATGACTTCATCCTTATCATTGGACAGGGTAATTCCCCTGACCCCTGAGGCATTTCTACCCATGGGCCTTGTCTTGCTCTCCTCAAACCGGATTGCTTTGCCATATTTAAGGCCAAGGAAAATCTGACTGGTACCTGTAGTAAGTCTGGCCTCTATTAATTCGTCATCCTCGCGTACACTTATAGCGATAATCCCATTTTGTCTTGGGCGGGAGTATTGTTCGAGGGAGGTCTTTTTAACGGTTCCCTTCTTAGTTGCCATAATGACATAATGACTATTCACATACTCTTCGTCCTTAAGGTCCTGGGTACATATAAAGGCCTTCACTTTGTCATCCTGGGTAATATTGATCAGATTCTGAATGGCCCGCCCTTTAGATGTACGGCTTCCCTCCGGAATTTCATAAACACGCATCCAAAAGCACTGCCCTTTTTGTGTAAAAAAGAGCATATACTGGTGGTTGGTTCCTACAAACAAGTGCTCAAGGAAATCTTCATTCCTGGTGGAAGACGCCTTTTGTCCGACCCCTCCACGATTCTGAGTTTTATATTCGCTCAGTGCCGTTCTTTTGATATATCCGGCATGCGAGATGGTGATTACAACCTGCTCATCGGGAATCATGTCTTCAATACTGAGATCACCACCAGCAAAATTAATTTCCGACCGCCTTTTATCTCCGTACTTTTCTTTTACCTCAAGCAGTTCGTCCTTAATAATCTGCATCCTCCTGTCACGGCTTGCCAGAATGTCCTTGAGGTCCTCAATGGTCCTGAGCACTTCATCATATTCTGATCTGAGCTTATCCTGTTCAAGACCCGTCAGTTGCCTCAGACGCATTTCTACAATGGCCTTCGATTGCAATTCACTGAGGCTGAACCTCACCATCAGATTCTCTCTGGCTTCGTCGGCATTGGCTGAAGCCCTGATTATGGAAATGACCTCATCAATATTGTCAGAGGCAATTATCAGCCCCTCCAGGATATGGGCGCGATCCTCCGCTTTCTTAAGTTCGAAGGTAGACCTTCTGACCACTACCTCATGTCGATGTTCCACAAAGTAATGAATGATCTCCTTGACATTGAGCTGACGCGGTCTCCCCTTTACCAATGCGATATTATTCACACTGAATGAGGATTGCAATGCGGTATACTTATACAGAGTATTCAGAACGATGTTCGGAATGGCATCCCTCTTCAGTATATATACAATACGCATCCCTTTGCGGTCAGACTCATCACGAATGGAGGAAATACCCTCTATTTTTTTATCATTTATCAGGTCAGCAGTTTTTTTGATCATGTCCGCCTTGTTAACCTGATAGGGAATCTCCGTAACAATAATGCACTCTTTACCCTGAACTTCTTCAAAAGATGCCCTTCCGCGCATGACGATACGGCCACGGCCGGTAAGAAATGCTTCCTTTACGCCGTCATAACCGTATATAATACCTCCTGTCGGAAAGTCGGGGGCTTTAATGTGAGTAATAATTTCATCTATTTCAATGGCATTATTATCTATATAGGCAACGGTACCATCCACTACTTCGGAGAGATTGTGGGGTGGCATATTGGTTGCCATACCCACGGCAATCCCCGAAGCTCCGTTAATCAGGAGATTGGGGACCCTGGTTGGAAGAACCGTGGGTTCTGTCAGGGAATCATCAAAATTAAGTTGGTGGTCTACCGTATCCTTGTCGATGTCTGCAAGCATGTCATCCGCTATCCGGCGCATCCTCGCCTCCGTGTATCGCATGGCAGCAGGACTGTCGCCATCTACTGAACCAAAATTCCCCTGTCCGTCAATAAGCATATAGCGCAGGCTCCATTCCTGTGCCATTCGCACCATGGAATCATATACTGAAGTATCTCCGTGAGGATGGTATTTACCAAGAACTTCCCCCACGATACGGGCAGATTTCTTATGAGCGCTGGTTGATCTTACTCCTAATTCGTGCATCCCATATAATACCCGCCTGTGTACCGGTTTTAAACCATCCCTGACATCGGGAAGAGCACGTGACACAATGACCGACATTGAGTAGTCAATGTAGGCGGATTTCATTTCATCCTCAATATTTATTGGAATTAATTTTTCTCCTTCAGCCATAGTAAAAACCTCTGCTTTTTTGCCGTTTAATTTGCTGTTAAATCAATGGGGCAATATACGCAAAAACATAGCTTACATAGCATTTACAGGCCACTTTATTATACTATTTATCAACACGGAAAGAGGGGTAATCAGTTGATAATTCACATGTTAATTATTTTGTAAATCGGGGTTTTTTTCGTCATTTAGTTCTAGTTTAT
>JBGTMS010000002.1:0-80224 GCA_041743425.1 Zeaxanthinibacter sp.
TATGGCTAGAATTGCAGGTGTTGATATCCCAAAACAAAAGAGAGGCGTCATTGCACTGACGTACATATTTGGTATCGGTAAAAGCAGGGCGCTGACCATATTGGGGAAAGCCGAGGTTAATGAGGATACCAAGGTATCAGAATGGACCGACGATGAAATTGGCCGGATCCGGGATGCAGTCGCAACCTTTAAGATTGAAGGGGAATTGCGTTCGGAAACCCAGCTGAATATCAAACGCCTTATGGATATCGGATGTTACCGGGGCGTGCGACACAGGTCGGGACTACCACTTAGGGGTCAAAGGACCAAGAACAATTCCAGGACCAGGAAAGGAAAGAGAAAAACGGTAGCCAATAAGAAGAAGGCAACCAAATAAGGCCTCTTTGGAGGTGATACGCCCGTAGGTGAAGGCGGACTTAAGTTGGTAAAGCCAGCTACACAATATTAGATACTATAAAAATGGCAAAAACAGGTACCAAAGCCGCAAAGAAGCGCAAAGTAGTAGTAGATTCAGTTGGGGAAGCCCATATAGCGGCTTCCTTTAACAACATCATTATTTCTCTTACTAACAAGAAAGGCGATGTTATTTCATGGGCCTCTGCAGGTAAAATGGGATTCAGAGGATCCAAAAAAAATACGCCATATGCCGCCCAGGTGGCTGCTGAGGAGTGCGCCAAAACGGCTCATGAAGCAGGGCTTAGAAAAGTCAAGGTCTATGTAAAAGGCCCGGGCAACGGACGGGAATCAGCCATTCGTTCTCTTCATAATTCAGGCATTGAGGTGGCTGAAATTATAGATGTTACTCCACTACCTCACAATGGGTGCAGACCACCAAAACGCAGACGAGTTTAAATTCATTTAAAATAATTCCACCAGGAATAGCGTGGATTTTTCAACGGAGTGGTAGTTACGATTATCGAAGGATTAGCCTTAATTCATAATCACCACCCCCAATTTTAAGAAAATGGCAAGATACACAGGACCAAAAACAAAGATCGCCCGTAAATTCGGCGAAGCAATCTTCGGAGATGACAAATCGTTCGAGAAGAAAAATTATCCTCCGGGACAACATGGCAACAACCGGCGCCGTGGTAAAAAATCAGAGTATTCCGTTCAGTTAATGGAAAAGCAGAAAGCCAAGTATACGTACGGCATTCTGGAGAGGCAGTTCAGAAATATCTTTACAAAAGCCAACAGAAGCAAAGGGGTTACGGGTGAGGTACTTCTTCAATTATGTGAATCCAGACTTGACAATGTCATTTACAGAATGGGCTTGTCTAATTCGCGGAGCGGGGCCAGGCAATTGGTGTCGCACAGGCATATCACAGTGAATGGCGAATTGGTCAACATTCCGTCTTATTCTTTAAAGGCCGGAGATGTTGTAGGAGTAAGGGAGAAATCCAAATCCCTGCAAACCATCGATGATGCCATTGCGGCCAATAGCAGTGTATATGAGTGGATCAGCTGGAATAATGAAAAAAAGGAAGGGACTTTTGTCTCCGTTCCGGAAAGAATCCAGATTCCGGAAAATATCAAGGAACAATTAATCGTCGAGTTATACTCAAAATAAACAATACAGATCCGACTATGGCATTATTTAATTTTCAGAAACCCGATAAAGTTATAATGATTGACTCCTCAGATTTCGAGGGGAAATTCGAATTTCGTCCTTTGGAACCTGGTTACGGACTCACTGTTGGGAACGCATTAAGAAGAGTATTACTATCCTCTCTGGAAGGATTTGCAATCACCTCGGTAAGAATCGATAAGGTGGAACATGAATTTTCAGTTATAGAAGGGGTTGTTGAGGACGTCACCGAGATAATACTGAACCTGAAACAGGTTCGTTTTAAAAGACAAATTGATGATGTCAATGAAGAAACCGTTTCCATTTCAGTGAGTGGGAAGGAGCAATTAACCGCGGGAGATTTTCAGAAATTTATTTCCGGATATCAGGTATTAAATCCCGAATTGGTAATATGCAATATGGATCCTAAGATCAGCATCAATCTGGAGATCATTATTGAGAAAGGTCGCGGATATGTTCCGGCCGAGGACAATAAGAAATCAAACGCTCCATTGGGTAGTATTGCTGTTGATTCTATTTTTACGCCCATTAAAAATGTAAAATACAGCATTGAGAATTTCCGGGTTGAGCAAAAGACCGATTACGAGAAATTGGTCTTTGAAGTGGTAACAGATGGCTCCATCCATCCGAAAAATGCCCTTACAGAAGCCGCCAAAGTACTTATTCATCATTTTATGCTGTTTTCCGATGAACGCATCACCCTTGAGGCCGATGAAATCGCACAGACGGAAACTTATGATGAGGAATCCCTGCATATGAGGCAACTCCTGAAGACAAAGCTGGTAGATATGGATCTTTCTGTTCGTGCCCTGAATTGTCTTAAGGCGGCTGAAGTTGATACCCTGGGCGATCTTGTTTCCTTTAATAAGAATGATTTGATGAAGTTCAGGAATTTTGGAAAAAAATCCCTGACAGAACTCGAGGAACTGGTCATAAACAAAGGTCTTAATTTTGGAATGGATCTGTCAAAATACAAATTGGATAAGGATTAACCTGTTTTTGGTGGAGGCGGATTTTCCGCCCCGGACAAAGTATATATTAAATTATCATGAGACACGGTAAGAAAGTCAATCACTTAAGCAGAAAAACGGCCCATAGGCGCTCTATGCTGGCTAATATGGCCTGTTCGCTGATTGAGCATAAAAGAATCAATACAACCGTAGCAAAGGCCAAGGCGCTGAAACTGTTTATTGAACCTTTGATCACAAAATCAAAGTCTGAGAATAACGTGAGTGCTGAAAAAGGGACACACAACCGGAGAATTGTTTTCAGAAATCTCCGGGATAAATTTGCAGTTACTGAATTGTTCAGCGCGGTTTCTGAAAAAGTAGGAGACCGGCCCGGAGGATACACGCGGATCATTAAACTGGGTAATCGTCTTGGCGATAACGCAGATATGGCGATGATTGAACTGGTGGATTTTAATGAAGTCTACAACGCCGGAAAACCGAAGAAACAGAAAACGACAAGAAGAAGCAGGAAAGGCAAATCGGAAGAAGCCGCTGCGGAAACTGAAATTGCGGTCGCAGAGAAGCCGGCAGCGGTTAAAACGCCAAAAGCTGATAAGGTAAAGGCCACAGAAAAGGAGCCTAAAGCAGAGAAAGAAACCAAAAAAGCGACGGAAACTGTCGCGGAAGGGGAATCAGATGTTGTTCAGCCTCCCGCTCCTGAAACGGAAACTGCAGCTACCTCAGATGACGTTGCGGGGGAAGAAAATGAAAAAAAAGGTAAGACTTCAGAATCAGAAAGTTGAATTGGGTTCGGGAAAAGTATAAATTTAAAAGGATAGGCCGGAAAGCCTATCCTTTTTTTATGAATACCCAGGCTCCGGGCAATGGAAAAGATGCCTCCTTATGCTATGCTCCCATGATACCATACTGTGCAATATCAAATTGGGTCCGAACAGGCATTAATTGTATTGGTTCTTTTATCTTTGTTCCAATTATAACAGGCTTTTTGGAAGACAGTAAAACCGAATTATTAATCAAGATACCTATTTTAACGTGAAATATCAGCCCAGAAAGAAAGCGTTGCTCTTATTAGCCGATGGCACTATTTTCTATGGCAAATCCATAGGAGAAACGGAAGGAACCGCATACGGGGAGGTTTGTTTCAACACCGGAATGACCGGGTATCAGGAAATTTTCACGGATCCTTCCTACTTCGGGCAATTGATGATCACAACCAATGCCCATATCGGAAATTACGGAGCCCATAACAGCGAAGTAGAATCTGATTCCATAAAGATCGCGGGATTAATTTGTAAAAATTTCAGTTACGATTATTCGCGGCCGGAGGCAGATCAGAGCCTGAAAAGTTTTATGGATGCGCATGCGTTATTTGGAATTTCCGATGTGGATACACGGGCGCTTGTTGCCTATATACGAGATCACGGTGCCATGAACGCGATCATTTCCACGGAAGTGGATCAACTTCAAAAGCTGAAGGCCATGCTGAAGGAAGTTCCGGATATGAACGGACTTGAACTCGCCTCCAACGTCTCTACCCCGGAGCCTTACTTCTATGGAAATGAGCAGGCGAAATACCGCATCGCGGCACTCGACATAGGAATTAAAAAAAATATCCTCAGGAATTTGGCCAAAAGAGATGCCTATATCAAAATATTCCCGTACGATGCGACGTACGAGGATATGAATGAATGGCAACCGGATGGCTTTTTTATTTCCAATGGTCCCGGGGATCCACAACCTCTGGAAGCTGCCATCAGCCTCGCCAGGCAAATTATTGCCGGGGATAAACCCCTTTTTGGTATCTGCCTGGGGCATCAGGTGATTGCCCTGGCGAATGGGGTATCGACTTATAAAATGCACAACGGGCACAGGGGCATCAATCATCCCGTCATGAACCTGCTTACCGGAAAAGGAGAGATAACCTCCCAAAACCATGGATTTGCCGTTAACAGGGAAGAAACAGAAGCGCATCCGGAATTGGAAATTACTCATGTCCATCTGAATGATCATAGTGTGGCCGGGATGCGGATGAAGGAGAAAAATGTTTTTTCGGTTCAGTACCATCCTGAAGCGAGTCCGGGTCCTCATGATGCGAATTACCTGTTTGATCAGTTCTTTGAAATGATCGCTGCGGGGGTTAGCAGGACCGCTTTGGTTTAAACAATAAAAATTTCCTTTCAAAGGTCAGCCCCTATGAGGGATACACTAGCTGCTTTTGTATCTTTACCCTTAGCATAAGCACCTATGGTTTTTTTGAAGGCCGGCATAAGTTAGGCAAGCCTGAACCCGCTTTATACGTAAATTATTAACTTTAAATTCACTTTGAATGAGCATTATCATCGACATTCACGCAAGACAAATTTTTGATTCCCGGGGTAATCCAACTGTGGAGGTAGATGTGATCACCGAAAACGGAGTTATGGGAAGAGCGGCTGTGCCCTCCGGTGCTTCTACCGGGGAACATGAGGCAGTGGAACTCAGAGATGGGGGGAAGCTTTTTATGGGCAAGGGAGTTAGTAAGGCCGTCGATAATGTAAATACCGCAATAGCGGAAGCGATCAGGGGCATGGTTGTTTTTGATCAAAATAAAATAGACCAGGCAATGATAGATCTGGATGGCACTCCTAATAAATCCAAATTGGGTGCCAACGCCATCCTGGGCGTTTCGCTGGCAGTTGCAAAGGCGGCCGCCAATGAATTGGGAATGTCCCTTTACCGCTATGTTGGAGGGGTAAGTGCCAATACGCTGCCGGTACCTATGATGAATATTATCAACGGTGGGTCCCATTCGGATGCCCCGATCGCTTTTCAGGAATTCATGGTGATGCCGGTTAAAGCCAAAGACTTCAGTCAGGCCATTCAGATGGGTACCGAAATTTTCCACCATTTGAAAAAAGTATTGCATGACCGTGGACTGAGTACTGCTGTCGGTGATGAGGGCGGTTTTGCGCCTACACTCGATGGTACAGAGGATGCCCTCGAAACCATAGCCAAGGCGGTGGAAAATGCAGGATACAAACTTGGTAATGAGGTGATGATTGCTCTGGATTGCGCCGCCGCGGAATTTTATGTGGATGGAAAGTATGACTACACCAAATTCGAAGGAGATAAAGGAGCCGTCAGAACATCAGCGGAACAGGCTCAGTATCTTGCCGACCTATGTGCCAACTATCCCATCATTTCTATTGAAGATGGCATGGATCAAAATGACTGGGCGGGATGGAAGCTCCTGACTGAAAAAGTTGGGGATAAAGTACAACTTGTTGGGGATGATTTGTTTGTAACGAATGTGGACAGGCTCTCAAAGGGAATAAGAGAAGGGATCGGTAATTCCATTCTTATTAAGGTGAATCAGATCGGAACACTGACAGAAACCATAGCGGCAGTTCATATGGCTAAAAATGCAGGCTACACCTCAGTAATGTCCCACCGTTCCGGGGAAACCGAGGATAACACGATTGCTGATCTTGCCGTTGCCCTCAACACGGGTCAGATCAAGACCGGATCTGCATCCAGGAGCGACAGGATGGCGAAATATAACCAACTACTCCGGATCGAGGAGGAATTGGGAACAACGGCCTATTATCCCGGGCAAATGGCTTTCAAGATAACACGATAATTTTCGTCATGGCTGATTTTTCTCAGCAAAGGAAAGACATGCCTGAAAATGTTCCGGGACCTTCCTCAGCAGATATGCTCCAAGGTACTATCGTGGTCTGAAGAAATCTGAATATCGACTTACAGAATGACCAATTTTTTATTTGTAGCTGCCGAAAATGATGGTATCTCCAGGTGTAAGGCCGGCGGGATGGGTGATGTTGTCAGGGATGTGCCAAGGCAAATTTCCACCATGGGAGATTCCGTCCATGTCGTTGTCCCTTCTTACTCCAGGTTGCATCAGAACGGTCTTCTGCGCATGATACTCCAACTTCCCCTCAGAGGCTTAACTTACACTGTCGAGCTCTACGAGGTGGTCCCCAAAAAGGAATTTAAGAATGTCCATCATTATGTGATTCATCATTTGGAGATCCAATCAGGGGAGATCGGTCATATTTATCACGATGATCCGGAAGAACCGTTCTATACGGACTATATCAAATTTACCATTTTTTGTACGGCAGTGGCTGAAGCGATCCGCAGAGGCGCCTTTGGTATACTTGATATCGTACACCTTCATGACTGGCACTCCAGTCTGTTGTTATTTCTGAGAGCCTTCCATCCAGAATTTGTATCCCTTAAGCGCATCCGGTTCATATACACTATACACAATCTCGCAATTCAGGGAATACGGCCTTTCACAGGAAATTACTCTTCTCTCACTTCCTGGTTTCCGGGACTCTCTTTTGATATCAAGAAATTGGTAGATCACCGATACCCTGACTGTATCAATCTGATGGCCGTGGGAATCCGATTGGCGGATGCTGTTCATACCGTTTCCCCGTCCTATAAGGATGATGTCATCAAACCGAGCAGACCTCCGGAATTCATCGGAGGAGAAAGTCTGGAAAAGGACTTGCAACAAGCCAACGCAGAAGGAAGGTTGTTCGGAATTCTCAATGGTTCCAATTACCATAATATCAGGCATGCCGAAAAGGGTCTGCTCTACAGAAATATAGTAAGAGCCCTGTTTGGATGGTTGCAGGAAGAATCCAAGAAATACAAATCCGACTTTTTGGCACATACCGGCGAGAAAGTTATGGACTATGTAACAGAAAGACCCAAATTTATTGTTGCCAGCGTCGCGCGGCTGACAGAACAAAAATTTTACTTTTTCAAACGTTCCCCCGAAGCCCTGGTTCAAATTCTTAAGAGTCTTCAGAAGGCGGATGGCATTTTCATGATGTTGGGAACCGGAGCACCGGAATATGAGGAGCACTTTCGCAAAATGAGTTACGAGCATAAAAATTTTATCTTCACTAATGGCCAGTCCGAAGACCTTATAGATTCGATATATCTGGAAACCGACCTTTATTTTATGCCGAGTCAGTTCGAACCTTGCGGGATCAGTCAGATGCTGGCCATGCGCAATGGCAATCCTTGTCTGGTACACAGAACAGGAGGCCTGAAGGACACCGTTGAACATCTCCGGACCGGATTCAGTTTTGACGGTAAAACTTATGAGGATAAAATTAAGAACATGGTCAAGGTGTTTAACCTCGCTCAGGACATGTTCCTTCATGACCAGCCCGCCTGGATGACCATGCAGAACAATGCACGAAATATGCGGTTTACCTGGGAGAAATCAGTTGAAGGGTATTACAGCCAGCTCTACGGAATTAAGGAGCGGGCAGAATTAAAATCCTGAAACCTTCCAACCATTATATCCGTAATTTCTGCTTGTTGGAATGCGAATAAAATGAAATTCGGCAATTGTTAAGATGGCTGGATTTTCGTAAATTTACCTTTCCGTCATATTAAAGTAAAAGCAAACACATGTCTGATAAAGCTACACTGGAGTACCAAGGTACCAAATACGAATTTCCTGTGATTGAGGGAACAGAAAATGAATTGGCTATTGATATACAGAATCTAAGGTCAATGAGTGGGATGATCACTCTGGATCCAGGTTACAAGAATACAGGTTCGTGCGAGAGTGCCATCACTTTTCTCGATGGTGAAAAGGGTATTTTACGGTACCGTGGCTATCCCATCGAGGAGCTTGCCGAAAAAGCAGATTTTCTTGAAGTTGCCTATCTTTTGATTTTTGGGGATCTTCCCGACAAGGTGCAGTTAGAAAAATTCCATAAGGATATCAAGGCAGAATCACGGGTGGACGAAGAAATGAAGAAGATCCTGGATGGCTTTCCGAAGTCGGCTCATCCCATGGGTGTTTTATCTTCTCTAACCAGTGCGCTGATCGCATTTAATCCTTCCATGGTGAATGTGACCTCCGAAAAGGACATGTACTTTGCCATAGTACGTATCCTGGCAAAATTCCCCGTACTGGTGGCCTGGACGCTGCGGAAGAAAAAAGGATTGCCTCTTGATTATGGGGACAGCACTTTGGGTTATGTGGAGAACATCCATAAAATGATGTTCAAAATGCCGAATGAAGAATACATCAAAAATAAAACGGTTATTGAGGCATTGGATAAATTACTCATTTTACATGCAGATCATGAACAGAATTGTTCTACTTCTACGGTCCGCATCGTAGGTTCCTCCCATGCAGGCCTATTTGCATCGCTCTCTGCCGGAATTTCAGCGCTATGGGGACCACTTCATGGCGGAGCAAATCAGGCGGTGCTTGAAATGCTTGAGGCAATTGACAGGGACGGGGGCGATACCAAGAAATATATGGCGAAAGCTAAAGACAAGGAAGATCCTTTCAGGTTGATGGGATTTGGACACAGGGTTTACAAAAACTTTGATCCCCGGGCAAAGATTATTAAGAAGGCTGCCGATGAGGTGTTAAATGAATTAGGTATTGAAGATCCCATCCTTGATATCGCCAAGGGTTTGGAAAAGGAGGCCCTTGAGGATCCCTACTTTGTAGATCGCAAATTATATCCAAATGTCGATTTCTATTCCGGAATCATTTACAGGGCCCTGGACATCCCGATTGATATGTTTACGGTTATGTTCGCATTGGGACGCCTTCCCGGATGGATTGCCCAATGGAGGGAAATGAGACTCAAGGGTGAACCCATTGGCAGACCGCGGCAGGTGTATGTGGGTAAGAACACAAGATCCTTTGTGACACTGGATGAACGCTAAAAATCCCCGCTGATTAGCAAATGCTCCAACTAAATATTCATGATGAGACAGCAAGGCTCAAAGCCGTGTTGCTTGGCATTGCACATGATTCCGGTGCCATTCCGTCTCCGGAAGCAGCTTATGATCCTAAATCTCTGGAGCACATTCTGGCTGGGACCTATCCGGAAGAACAGGATCTCACCCGGGAAATGAATGCGTTTGATGAGGTCCTGAAAAAGTATGGGGTTGAAGTTTTTCGACCAAATAATATTCCCGATTGCAATCAGATCTTTTCAAGGGATATCGCTTTCGTAATAAGTGATAAGCTCATAAAAGCAAATATTCTTCCAAGTAGAGAAAAAGAATTTGAAGCCATTATTCACGTGCTCGACACCATACATCCGGAATGCCTGCTGCGTCCGCCCGGGGAAGTTCATGTAGAGGGTGGAGATGTAATGCCCTGGAATGAATATGTCTTTGTGGGTACCTATTCCGGCGCTGACTATCCGAAGTACATAACCGCCCGAACAAACAGGGAGGCTGTAAAATATATCACTCAACAATTTCCTGAAAAGAAAGTGAAATCTTTTGAGCTGCGGAAATCAAATACCAATGCGAGGGAAAATGCCCTGCATCTTGATTGTTGTTTTCAACCCGTAGGTAAGAATAAAGCTATTTTGCACAGGAACGGGTTTTTGGATCCGCAGGATTATGAGTGGTTGCTGTCTTTCTTCGGAAAGGAACACGTGTTTGAGATTGATAAAGAGGAGATGTATCAGATGTACAGCAATGTATTTTCAATTTCACCTGAAGTGGTCGTTTCTGAACGCAGTTTTAAGCGGCTTAACCTGTGGCTCCGGGAAAATGACATTACCGTCGAAGAAATTCCCTATGCGGAAATTGGCAAACAGGAAGGCCTCCTCCGTTGCAGTACCCTGCCCCTGATCAGGGAATAGCAGCCCTGTGAATTCCCAAAAAGAGCAACCAATTGTTTGGTATAAACACCTGAACGGAGCATGCCATAGCCTTGGATTTGTGTCAGAATCATTTGGAATATGGTTATTTTTACAGCCTATTCTTATACCTGTATGGAACAGATTACAAATACTGTTTTGATGATACGGCCCATTCGGTTTCGGATGAACGAACAAACCGCTGTAAATAACTATTTCCAGGAGGAACTTGAAATCTCTAATGCCATGATAAACAAGAAGGCACAAGAGGAGTTTGACACCTTTGTTGATGTATTGCAAAAAGCCGGAGTAAACGTGATCGTAGTGCAGGATGCGGAGGCATCCGATACCCCCGATTCCATATTCCCAAATAACTGGATTTCTTTTCATGCTGATGGTACTGTCATCAAATATCCTATGTTCGCGCCGAACAGAAGGAAAGAGAGACGGGAAGATATTCTTGACATTCTTGAAGAACGCGGATTTCTGATTGAGCACGTGGTAGATTATACCTCCGCAGAGGAAGAAGGTCTTTTTCTTGAAGGGACCGGAAGCATTCTGTTGGACAGAATAAATAATAAGGCATATTGCGCCCTTTCCGAAAGGGCGGATGAGAGTGTATTCATAGAATTCTGTGAGGACTTTGAATACACCCCTGTGCTTTTTACGGCCAACCAGTGGGTATCGGGCAAGCGTCTGCCAATATACCACACAAATGTTCTGATGTGTCTGGCAGAGGATTTCGCGGTGATCTGCCTTGATGCCATTGATAATAAGAAAGAACGTAAGAATGTGACGGATCATCTCAGGGAGAGCGGCAAAAAGATCGTGCCAATCAGTGAGGAACAAATGCACCAGTTTGCAGGGAACATGCTGCAGTTGGCAGGTGCGGATAATGTAAGACTGATGGTCATGAGCACTGCGGCATATAATTCCCTCACCCAGGAACAACTTTTGCAGCTTGGTAAGAACAACAGAATTGTTCACAGTTCTCTTGAAACAATTGAAACCTGCGGGGGTGGGAGTGCCAGATGCATGATGGCCGAGGTCTTTCTTCCTTTAAACGAAATCTTATGAAGGCAATCAGCCAGACTACATTAAAGTTCCTTAAAGACCTTAGCTCCAATAACAACAGGGATTGGTTCCTTACAAATAAAAGCAGATATGAAGAAGCTAAGGAAGAATTTGAAAAGTTTATGGCCTCACTGCTTTTGGAAATAACCCGGTTTGATTCTCAAATTGCTCACTTTACAGCCAGGGATTGTATTTTCAGAATTTACAGGGATATTCGATTCTCCAATGATAAATCGCCTTATAAAACGCATTTTGGGGCCTATGTATCATCAGCAGCACGAAAATCGGATTTCCATTCTAGGGCGGGTTATTATATTCATATTGCTCCTGGAACTTCGATGCTGGCACGAGGCGCATACCAGCCTGACTCATCCTGGTTAAAAGGCATCAGAAATGAAATTGCTCATGATGCTGACGGGTTCAGGGCTATTATCAGCGCCCCCAACTTCAAAAAATATTTTGGAAACCTGGAAGGTGAAAGGCTGAAAACTACCCCCCGTGACTTTCCCGCTGACCACCCTGAAATTGACTTACTCAGATACAAAAGTTTTCTCGCTTCACATACATGTTTGGACACGCAACTGATTCAGCCTGATTTCCTTGACCATGCCACCTCGACTTTTCGTGCGCTTTACCCATTTAATCAATACTTGAATGAGGCTTTTGAACCTTCTTCCTGAGGCCTATAAGAAAAATGGCCAGCATCACCACCATAAAAAGAGCAAAAGGGAGGGAAGTAATAATCAGTAATTTCTGAGCAGCGACAAGGACATCAACTTCTGGCTTTTGATTGCCCAGGATGATCAGCGCCATGGTCGCCAATAGTATAAATCCCGCCCACAGAATCCGGTATTTTTTGGCTGGATTTTTCTTTCCATGGTCGGTAAACATGCTCAAAACATATACTGCTGAGTCCACAGAGGTCACCAAAAAACTTACGAGCAGGAAAACAGTGGTCACATTGAGAAGGGTGGCCATCGGATAGTTCTGAAAGAAAATAAAAATGGAAGTAAAAACATTGTCGAACTGCTGTTCGTACGCTGACCAGGCGCTGACCATTTGAAAAGCGGAAGTGCCAAAAACCGAAAACCAGAAAAAAGTCCCGAGAGAAGGGATGACCAGTACGCCAAGAAGCATTTGTCTCAAGGTTCTGCCCTTCGAAATTCTCGCGATAAAAATACCTGTGAAAGGTGCCCAGGCCAGCCAGAATGCCCAGTAGTAATACGTCCAGTCAGTCAGAAAGGCAGTCCCCGGATCAAACCCTTCCAGGGCAAGGCTCATCGGAATAAAATCGACAAGATAATGTCCCAGGGTTATAAAAAAAGACAGGACAATGGAAACCATATCGCTACTTACAAATACGATCACCAGGAGGCCAAGCGTGATTAAAATATTCAATTTTGAAAGTATTTTGATGCCTTTGTTTACTCCCTGCCAGGCTGAATAACAGGCCGCGGCGGATATCAGGGCTGTCAGAAGCAGCGTACTGTCAAGGCCGAAGTCCTGCGACAGAAGGTGGTTCAACCCACCATTGATTTGTGTTGTTCCAAGACCTATAGCTGCTATCAGTCCGAAAACAGTAGCGATTATCGTAATGATATCTATGCTGTTCCTGACCAGAGAACTTCGAATAGTACTTTCTATTGTGGCACTAACCAGTACCTTTTTATTTAGGACAAACATCCCATAACCCACCACCATGGCGAAGATGCCGTAAAATGCCCAGGCTGTAAATCCCCACTGATAAAAAGTATATTCCAGAGCGAGGGTTTCCGGAGTCAGAGCTGAGGGATAGGGGGGATTTCGTTGCATAAATATCGGCTCCTGCACCGCCCGAAGCAGTAGACCTGCACCCATTCCTGCGCTGTATAACATACTGGTCCAGGCCCATAAGGAATGTTCAGGTTTCTCGTTTGCCTTCCCTAGCCTTATCCTTCCCAGTGGAGAAAAAGCAATAACAAATAATAACAGCACACATCCCAGTCCAAGATAGAGATAAAAATGTCCAAAATAACTCCGGACCCACAACGACAAACGCTCTATTGCGGTATAGGTTTCTGCCGTAAAGAAAAAGGCAGACAGGGAGAATAGAAGGATGATCCCAATGGAATTAAAAAGCAGTGCGTTTCCTTTCAATGGATATGAATAGCAAGCGGCTAAACCGCGCGATAATTAATCGCCTGAAGTAAAAGTAATCTATTTCAATTCTTCCTCAGGCAACACCGTAAATTCCCTGATGGCCTGATTTGGCTCCATAACATTATAGCCTTTCCAAAATTCCGGATCATAGCTGGAAAGGGAGGTGGCACTTATACTATCGTTTTCTATGACCTGTTTAATCTCTTCGCCTGTGACGGGCGCAGCTGCAAAAACCACCAGCTCAGTTTTTTCGGTATTCTGGTTGATAATGTCAATGCCCAGGGATAATTCATTCTGCTTTCGCCTACCTTCTACAAATTTATTCTTCTCGATAACCTTCAATGGCCGGTCTACACCCATAAGACGCCCTTCTACTTTTTCCATGAACTTTACAGTATAAGCATTGCCGGGTATTTTTGTGTAGATCGTAGTGCCTCTGAGCACGGTTTCTTTGTAACTGAGCCCTAGCAGGCTAATGCTGCGAAGCGGCTTCACATTTACATATTCCAGTCGTATTACTGCAAAATCCTCCATATTGATATACAGGGTGCCTTTAAAATCCTGACCTCCTTTTGGCACAAAGCCTATCACAAAAACCCCATTGTCATCCATGGTGGTATATCCCTCAATCTTAAACTCATACTTGTTTCTTTTTTCCAGGAAATTCAATTTGGTATCCTCGCTGAAAAACTGCTCTGAGAACAAAGTGTTCAGTTCTCCTTTTCTGTGTCCAAAGAAATCCTTATCTCCCTCTGAACTATTTGCTTCTTTAATTTCTGCCGCTTCCTCCGATTCTTTCAGCATGGAATCTACCTGTACCTTCCCTCCGAAAATACCTGACTTGATCTTGAGGTAGGAATTCGGTTTTACGTTATCCTTAAAGATTTTCTCAAGCTTCTCTGAAAGTGCTTCCATAGATCCCTCATTATTTTTATCAGCAAGGCTTGCTGCCTTCACGATGAAAAGTCGTTCTTCTCCGGGTTGCCTGTAATAATCGCCAAGGGTCTCCGTATAATTGGAAGCGCTCTTTGGAAGGATTTGAATCACACTGTCGATAAACTTCTCATTCAATTCCTCAATGGTAGATTCCTTAAAATCGATATCCATTTTCGTCAAGGTATTAAAACTGGAATGTCGAAGGAATAGTCGTTGGGAAATAGGTGCAGGTTTGTAATTTTCAGCCAGATTATCTATTACTTTTTCTATAATCTCAGCCGCCGATAGTTCGCGGTCAAACAAATACACACCTTTTAATTCGATGGCTTTCGGCTGAAGCCTGATAAGGGTATCAAGACCGTCTATGTGGGAAAGGGCAGTTTTTTCATACCCCATGCAGGATACATAGAGTGAATCTGTAACCCTGCCTGCTGCTGTAAAGTTAACACTGAATCTTCCCTCTTCATTGGTAATTACCCCCAAACCTGAACCAAATTCGACGGTGGCATAGGCTACTCCTTCCCCTGTAGCGGCATCCGCCACGCGGGAGCTGATCAGCTGTGCCTGAAGGCTGCTGCTGACGAATACACTAAATAAAGATGCAAAATGAAATAATCGTGAATACATAAATGCCCGGTTTTGGAGGAACAAAAGGAAGAAGACGAATTAAGAGGTGAATTGTTACATTGGGCTATCTCTCATGGTTTGGTGAGATTTCTCAGCATCCCGCCGAAAATAAAATAATGGAAAGGTAACATACTGTACCAGTAGAGCCTGCCCCGGAGTCCCCTTGGTCTGAAGGTGGCTACCTGATGTAAAATATTCTGATCGTCTATCGTAAATTCCAGCCAGGCTTCTCCCGGAAGGCGCATCTCAGCAAACAATAGCAGCCTGCTGTTCTCCTTATCGGCAAGTAGCACTCTCCAGAAATCCAGTGCATCCCCTGTGTCAATCCGGTCTGGATGTGTTCTTCCACGCCTCAGACCAACACCTCCATTGAGTTTGTCGAGGAATCCCCTTAATCTCCACAACCAGTTGGCGTAATACCATCCATTATCCCCTCCGATTTTCCAAATGTTCTTAAGGACCTGTTGCCTGTTCTTAACAGCGATACTTTTGGCGTCTTTTAACACCCCGTATTGGGGAACCTGAATATATTGTTCAATATTCTTTGAAAACCCCCCGCTGATCATACTGTCCTTCCAACTGCTGATGACCAGATTCTGCTCAATTTTATTGAATGCCATATCAATGGCTTCCTTGTAAGTATGGGTGTGAATTCCAAGAAGTTCCTGTAACTTGTTATCCCTGGCTACTACCTCCATTTTCATGCTTTCCACCAGATTTACCGCCAGCTTATAAGACGTGGATGTTACAAAATAAAGCCAGTAAGAAGAGAGCTTTGGTGTCATTACGGGAATTGTGAAGATCCAGTTCCTGAACCCCCTTGCCCTGGCGTATCCCTCCAACATTTGTTTATATGTGAGAATATCAGGACCGCCTATATCAAAGGAGCCATTGTAGGTCTCTTTTTTGTGCATTACCCCCATCAGAAATTGGATGACATTGCGAATCGACACTGGTTGCGTCTTCGTCAGTACCCATTTGGGAGTGATCATCACAGGGAGTTTTTCACACAGGTCCCGAATAATTTCGAAGGATGAACTGCCCGATCCCACAATGATACCTGCTCTGAGAACTGTCAATTTGGGTTTGCCGGTGTACAGTATGTCTTCAACTTGTTTACGGGACTTCAGATGCCTGGATAATTTCTTGTCATTCACTATGCCACTGAGGTAGATGACCTGCGACACCGCGGTTCCCGAAAGATACTTATTGAAATTCCTTGCCGCAATGGCTTCCTTTTCATCAAAATCGACTATAGACGTGCTCATGGAATGAATGAGGTAAAAAGCGATATCTATATCTTCGGGGATAATTTCCGGCACCGGTGGAACAAGGAAATCAATTTCAATGATTTCAATTTTCGAGCGCGTCACGGCATCCACCGGAAACCGGTGTTGCTGTCTGACAACACAGACAACCTCATGACCGAGTTCTATTAGGCACGGCAGTAACCGCATTCCGATATATCCATTGGCACCGGTAAGGAGAATCTTCATAGCGTATTACGTTTTTTTATACATGCCGGACTTTGGTATACACCACCGCTGGCTGATCACATGTTCATCCGGGATAATTTAACTAGAGGTCCTCAAGGGAGGTGGAGGCATTGAGGGCCCTGTAATCGAGTAACTTTCTAAAATACTTTTGAATCGCTTTGGTATCTGATCGCACTTTGATAAAGTAGTGGTCCATATAGATGGAATATATGGCAAAATCGCCTTTATAAATAGTAAGTTTATAGTAGGGTATTACCAGTCCAAAAGTTTCGAGTAATGACCGGAACCTCACAATGATTCCCTTAGGGCGCATTTCAACATTACAGCAGTCCAGGTTATTGTCCAGTACAAGCAAATTACCGATTTCAATACTTGTTGCAGTAATGAAGAGTTTGGGAGAGCCTATTCCCCCCAGGTCCCAACGTTCCTTCAGGGTAAAGGGTTTCCCAACCAGGGTATCGACTTTCCGTGTGACCTCCCTGTCATTATAGGAAATATTAACAAGCATGTATTCAGATTCTGGTAACGCCCCTGTAAAGTTAATCAAATACCGGCTTTTCTGGAAGTCGTTTTGCCCATTCCATACCAAAGCATAAAATGTGTAGTTTTGCTCGGCAAAAAGTAGAAGCTATGAACATTCAGAATGTGATACAGCTGAAGGCACTCGAAGCGGTTGAAGCAGTCTATGGGATCACTATGACCGCGGTGGAGTTTCAGCCGACACGAAAGGAATTTGAAGGGGATCTCACCATAGTGATCTTTCCAATGCTTCGCCAAATCAAAGCCAGGCCGGAGGAGATTGGTAAAACTATTGGAGAGTACCTTCAGATTCAGGTCAGGGTAGTAAGTGGCTTTAATATCATCAAAGGATTTTTAAACCTTGTTTTTCATGATTTCTATTACCGTGACTGTTTTAGGGAGATGAACGAAACACCTGCTTATGGCCTGACCGAACCTTCCGAGACAGGTGCCGTTATGGTTGAGTATTCCTCTCCTAATACAAATAAACCCCTGCATTTGGGACATATCCGTAATAACCTTCTTGGATATGCGGTAGCGGAAATCCTCAAGGCTGCGGGAAAAATAGTGTACAAAACACAGATTGTCAATGACAGGGGGATTCATATCTGCAAGAGTATGTTGGCCTGGCAACGTGCCGGTAATGGCGAGACCCCGGAGAGCAGTGGTCTAAAAGGAGATAAGCTGGTTGGAAACTACTATGTCGCTTTTGACAAGATGTACAAAGCCGAGGTGGAATCGCTTGTCGAGGCCGGGCGCAGCAGGGATCAGGCCGAAAAAGAAGCACCCGTTCTGGTCGAAGCCCAGGAAATGCTGCGAAAATGGGAAGCAGGGGATAAGGAGGTGGTCGCTCTTTGGCATAAAATGAACCAGTGGGTGTATAAGGGATTTGAGGAGACTTATGCCCATTTAGGCGTCGACTTTGACCGGCTGTATTATGAGAGCGATACGTACCTTTTGGGGAAGGAAGTGGTGGAGGACGGACTAAAGAAAAAAGTTTTTTACAGAAAAGAGGATGGCAGTGTATGGATCGACCTGACTGACGAGGGGCTTGATGAAAAAATAGTTTTGCGCTCGGATGGAACCGCCGTATATATGACCCAGGATATTGGCACCGCTATTCAAAGAGTAGCGGACTATCCCGATATTACAGGGATGGTTTATACCGTCGGAAATGAACAGGATTATCATTTTAAGGTACTGTTCCTCATCCTTCAGAAACTTGGATTCACGTGGGCACGGCAACTATTTCATCTTAGTTACGGGATGGTGGACCTGCCCGGCGGGAAAATGAAGAGCAGGGAAGGCACTGTGGTGGACGCAGATGACCTGATGGTCGAAATGACAAAAACCGCAGCGGCTATTTCGGAGGAACTCGGGAAACTGGAAGAATATGATGAGGAGCAGAAAAAGGAGTTACACAGAATTATCGGATTGGGTGCGCTGAAATATTATATCCTCAAGGTGGATCCACGGAAAAGAATTTTGTTCGATCCTGAAGAATCTGTAGATTTTCAGGGCAATACGGGGCCGTTTATTCAGTATACCTATGCCAGGATTCAGTCCATTTTGAGAAAAGCAGCCGATACCGAGTCTCAAACATCAACTGAGGATTTGCAGGGAGAAATCAGGGTTTCGCAAGAGAATGGGAAGGACAGGCTGCATTCTAAGGAGAAAGAATTGTTGAAGATGCTGCAACTCTTTCCTGAAACCATCACACTGGCGGCGGAGAACTACAGTCCGGCGGTACTTGCCAATTATATTTATGATCTGGTCAGGGAATTCAATTCCTTTTACCAGCAAGTGAGCATTCTCGGCGAACCTTTAAATTCTGTCAGAAACTTCAGGGTTGCATTATCGGCAAAGGTTGGAGAGGTGATCCGCACCGGATTCGGATTGCTTGGGATCGAGGTCCCTGATCGGATGTAGGCTGAAGGTTTTTAAATAATTAAAAGGTCACTCTGAAACTTATATTCGGAGTGCGTCCCAGGGAAAAGCTTTCCACGGTTTCAATTTCATTTGCGTCATTCAACCGGTAATATCGGTTGAGGATATTTTCATGATTTAGAATGTTCAGAAGTGAAACCCCGGCGGTGGCTGATATGCCCGGACGCAATTCAAAGTCATAGATCGCAGAAGCGTCAGCCCGGAAGTAGTCCGGCAGTCTGCTGCTATTCGGGGCGGTGTAATTAATTTCATTGGGAACAACATCCATGTTGATTGCGTTATTTCCGGGTTGTGGCTCTGTATATGGTTTTCCGGTCCGGTAATTGATGCCAATCCCAAGCTTCAGATGTTCATAGGAATAGGTACTCGCAAAGGTCACCGTGTGACGGATATCCTGGTTATTCGGAAACCTGACGGGATTTATGGTCTCAAAGTTATAAAAGTTGATATTGTGGGTATAGCTGAGCCAGGTGCTGAAATTTGAGCTCTTGTGGTTTATTATGGCTTCTGCTCCCTTCACGTCATAGCTACCTGTTTCACCATCAAACTGGTTTTGATTCTGAAAACCCTGGGTTGATGTGCTAATGCCCTCCACTAACTTATAAAATCCTTCGGCGCTGGCATACCAGTTGTCCCGGCTGTAATGGAAACCAAGGGAACCCTGCTTGCTTCTGGTGATGGGTAGGAGCGTATCATCCGATAAAACCCAACGCCGTTTTTCGATCCCTAAAAAGTTCTGTTCAAGGTCGATCACCTGATTGGTAGTCTGGCTTTTAAACTCGCCCAATGCTTCCACCCGAAGGTTCCCGGCGAAGGTATAATTTATATTCAGGCGGGGTTCAGCAATCAGGGCAGTAAAAGTACCAGGATTCTCCATGTAATTGAGACGCACTCCACCTTTTATTCGCAATTTCTGGTCATTAGAAATATGTCCGAGTTCTGAATAGAGCCCGTGGGTCCGGATCACGCCCTTGACGGTACTGTTAAAGTCCGGTTGTGTGACATCGGTTTCGTTTGTAATTCCCACTTCACTCCCCTGATATCCGTTCAACCAAGTCAGCCGTGGAGACCATTGAAAAGTGGTGTTTACCCGAAAAGAAGATTCATCCACTTTGTTCTGCTGTAATAGTTGTTGTGCCCCATTCGCTGTAATACTTTTTGAAATTAGGTTATAACGGGTATTATAGGTGTTAAGCAGGGTGGTGAATCTGGCAGTCCACCCGCTTTCAAGGCTGGCGCCCAGAGAAAAGTTGGTCTGGTTAAGGGTACTTTCATTCATCCGCCCGTCAGCCGAGGTTTCCGTATAATCAAGGCTGTTATTAATTTGAATAAAACTCACGCGGGCCTTGTGGGCATCATTGATATCATATAAAATCTTCGCCGTGAAATCATAGAAGTAAAAATTTTCATCCTGTCTGATACCATCGTCTTCGGCAGCGCCTTCCCCTGGGATCTCTGTATCCTGGAATACCCGGTTGCGAAATTGTTGGTAGGTCGGGGTATCCAAAAAATCCGTAACTGAACGCCTGCCGGAAAATTGAAGTGCCAGCCGTTCAGAAAGAGGCGTATGCGCGTAAAAGTCCCCGCTGATCAGATTGAAACCGCCCCCGCCAAAGAATGGTTCTTCTACCACATCTTTTGTCCGCATATCGATAATTCCGCTAACGCCATCACCATACTGTGCGCTGGTTCCGTTCTTAATCAGACTTACCTTATCTGTCAGGTAGGGATTGAAGGCCGAGATCAGGCCAAAAAAATGGCCGGACTGATACATCTTGATCCCGTCCCAAAGGATGAGGTTCTGGTCATGGGTTCCGCCCCTGATATTGATATCTGAAACCGTTTCATCAATACTTTCAATACCAGGTAGGGCCTGAACTGTCTGAAGTACATCCGGTTCTGTTAATCCGGGAAGAATTCCAAAATCCTTGGTATTCAGTAAGATACTTGCATCAAGTTCGCGGGAAAGTCCGGTGGTCAGGAATTTAAAGACGATGACCTCGTCCAATTGCTGATAAAAAATGGCTAACGGAATGCTGACACAGGGTGTATCACTTAGTACTTCCTCGGCACTTACAAATTTGGTTTTATAGCCGATATGCTGAATGCGAAGGGAGGCTTTTCTTGGGATATCGGCGAGGTAGAATGTCCCATCACTACCTGTAACTGTAGAGCGATTGCTCCCTAAAACCTCAACGGAGGCCCCGGTTACCGTATTCTTTTCAAAATTATCCAGGACCAGGCCGCATATGGAGACCGTTGCGCTACGGGATATGGTATGATATCGTGAATTTAATTGTTTTATGATCAGCTGGGTTTGGTTTTCCAGATCTGACAGTATATCAGGGAGCGTATTACTGGACGGAACCTGGATAAAAATAGAACGAAGATCTTCATCCACGTAGGAGAATCGGACGTCAAACTCCTTTTCCAGGTCTTGAATATAAGAAATGATATTTACCGTGGAGGATGAGTTGCTCACCTGTGCCCTAAGAGCATGGCAAACAACGGAGAGCATCAGACAGAGGAGAATACGTTCAAGGTGCGTTTTCGCCATAGAATAGCACTTTACCCTCCTCAAGGTTATAGTAAATCTTAGAAGGTGTACTAATACTTTGTAACGCTAAATTCATATTTGTGTTGCTGAAAGTGCCTGTAAATAATCGACCTAAATCAATATTTCTTGTCTCCACATGTATATCAAACTGACGCTCAAACTCATCAAAGACGTAAGCCAGCGGAATGCTTGTAAAGGAACTTTCTCTATTAACCCATGAGGGAACACGTGTGTCAGGTGCTTTCGCATCCTGGATGGCACCGTCAATAATGACAAAAGAGGATCCTGCGGGTAGTTTTCGATTCATAGAATTGTAGGACACATTCACAAGTCCCTCGAAACAGGTCACTTCGAAAAAACCTTCCCGATTCTCAACATTGAACTGGGTGCCCAGCACCGTGACTACACCTTTACCGGTATTTACCGTAAATTTTTTACCGTTGGCAACCTTAAAAAATGCTTCTCCCCTGAGTTTAATATTCCTTTTCCTATCCCATTTCTTTTCATCATAAGATATCTCGGAATCGGCATTTAAAAGAACCTGGGAATTGTCAGGAAGTCGAATTTCCCGTGTTTGGGCATATTCCGTTGAGACGGTTTCTTTAAGTGAATAAAAATAATAGGAAGTAACTGAAAAAATAACAATAATCACCGCTGCTACCTTTATAAGTCTCCGGAATGGACGGAGGCGGATCACCTTGGGCTCTTGCTTTAAATGGGATCTGCTGAATGCCTCAAAAGCTTTCTCAACATCGTAGTCAGGAGCCTGAATCTCAGAGGAAGCCTGTCTGATTTTCTCATATGAGGCATATTCCGGCGTGTTCCGGAAAGAGGCTAGTTCCTCCTCCGAAAGCTCTTTATTAAGCCATCTTGCCAAATAGGTATCTTCCATTGATATCATCTTTATAACTATATAACAATTAACGAGCTAAAAACCCTACTTGTTGTACAGACTAGTTTTATAAGTCGTTTTGCAGATCTTTTTTTAATCGCCCTTTGAAAGCGAGGGTAGCAGGACATCCCATAGATATACCTTCGCTCTTTGGCATTATATACCATCTATCTGTTCCCGGAGCGTCTGTAACGCCAGGTGCATTCTTTTTTCTATAGCTTTTACACTTACGCCCTCCATTTCTGCAATTTCGGCATATTTCTTACCATCAATCCTGTTTAAAAGGAAGGTGGTCCTTTGGTTTTCAGGAAGGCCATCAAGCGCTGCTTCCAGTTTCTTTCTGAATTCCTGCTCTTCCAACAGGTATTCCGGGGTAACATTTGTGGAACTCATTGAGTTATCCGCGTACTTAAGCCGAACCTTTTCGGCTTTTATCATATTGAGATAGAGATTATTAGCCACTGTATAAACATAGGACTTTACCTTCTCCGGCCGTACCTTGGCACAATTCTCCCAAAGTTTTAAAAAGGCTTCCTGTACAGCATCATATGCTTTGGCTTCATTTCCGAATTTATAATATATGTAATTGAAGACCGTTTTGGAATTAGCCTTGAAAAGGGAAGTAAACACCATCTCTTCGCAAACATTATCCATTTTTTTTCAAATTGAAAAGGTTGGTTATTCTCAAAGATATTTTAATTTAATTAATAAAAGAGTAGGGTATTTCAAAAGATGATTGTTTTAAATATGTATAAACAAAAATCCAAATCGTTATGAAAGAGGCTATTAAGTATACGACCTACGCCTTCCTACTATTGCTGCCACTGCTTTTTGGGGCATGCCAGTCAGAATTCGAACCCCTTCCCGAAGTTTCAGAAGAACAAACTATTGTAGCAAATTCCGAAACGGCCAGACTCATAGAGAAAACATGTGAACAGGACGGTTCCTTTGACAATATAGTTGATAAGGCAAGTTGTTTTGCCATCCGATTTCCCTATACCGTACGGATCATGGGAAGTGAAATAACAATATCCTCTGTGAAGGATCTTGACCAACTGGAAGAGTTGGTTGATTCCTTTGATGCCGAGGAAGAGGATCTGCTGGAAATTGTCTTCCCTATAACTGTAACCTTCGGTAACTATGAGGAGGTGGTGATTGAAGGCAAGGAGAGTTTGCTGGACCTGGCCGGGGAATGCAATGAGGGAGGTACAGACAATGATATCGAATGTATAGATTTTGTCTATCCTATAAATCTCTATACGCTGAATATCAATGAACAGCAAACTGGGATTATTACCATAGAAAGTGATGAGGAGATGCGCAGATTTTTTGAAGGATTGGATGAGAACAATCTGGTAAGTCTTGAATTTCCGGTAAAACTGCGATTATTTGATGATACTCAGATAGTAGTTCAAAGTAATGAAGAGCTTGTATCAGCCATCGAACTGGCGAAGGATGCCTGCGACGAGGATGACGATAATGATCACAACGATGATGATTTTTCTCAGGAGCGCCTTGAGGAATTGCTTGTATTATGTCCCTGGCTGATCAAAGAATTCCAGCGCGAGCAAATAAGTCAGACAGAGCAATATTTTGACTATGCCATGTCGTTTGATGCTGCCGGTGAGGTAACAGTGAAGGATCGGGCAGGAAATAGTTTATCCGGTAGCTGGAGCACCAGGGTTGCCGATAACAAAGTGTTGTTGAAACTACAATTTGATGTCCTGGTCGATTTTAATCTGGACTGGTATGTCTATGAACTGGAGTCAGGAAAAATCAAGTTATCCACAGAGGATGGAGATAAAATTGTAATGCACAAGGCCTGTGATCTTTTTAATGAGGATCCGGACACATTACGTGAGATTTTAAAGGAATGCAGCTGGATTATTCACAACCTCAAGGTCGATCAGGTTGAGATGAGAAGGCTGTTAGGATATGAATTTAATTTTCTTGCAGAGGGGATCGTTACGCTCACCAAAGGAGAATCAGTATCGCAGGGTAGCTGGGAAATAACTTTAAATACCCAGGGGCGACTTGTACTTGCTATCGTCATGGGAGATGAACCTTCCATTAGCTTTGAATGGCCGTTGTCTGATCTGCGAAATGACCGCCTTCAGTTTGAGATTCCTGATACGGGATATGAACTATTGCTGGAAAGGGTATGCGATCAAAACAACGGAGATACGGATGTTTCTGAGATTCGGAATATCCTGATGGGGGGAGACTGGCGTGTGGCAGATCTCTCAGGAGGCGCCAATGTGGCGGTCGACTACAGTACTAATTCCTTCAATTTCGGACAGTTGAATATACTTACAATCAACAGTTCCGCCTCAGGACCTGAAGTCAATGGTTTGTGGAGAATTACCCGGAACAGCGAGGGAAATCTTACGGTTTATCTGAATGCCGGGGATGAAGGAATTCTTGGGTCGTTAACAGGAGCCTGGGATTTTGTGCAGATTACCAATGAGAGGTTAGAAATTAAGCTTATCGCCGGGGATGGGGGTGTATCCATCCTCGTTTTTGAAAAAATAGGGTGATTCCCACCCAGTAGTCATTACCAGTCCTTTTTGCCCCAGATTGCCGGAATGGGCAGCTTCTTATGAAGCTGCCCATTTCCATTTACATTTCTCCCCTATAAGTTCCACGATCCGGCCGAGATGCTTAAATTTGCACTTCCCTGAAGAAATAGAGAGAAGATGTTCGACAATTTAAGTGAAAAATTAGATAAGGCACTCCATGTTCTTAAAGGACATGGACAGATCACTGAGATCAACGTTGCAGAAACTACCAAGGAAGTCAGACGGGCCCTCCTCGATGCCGATGTGAACTTTAAAACGGCCAAGGAGTTTACAAATAAAGTTCGGGATAAGGCACTTGGGCAAAATGTGCTTACTACCCTTCAGCCGGGGCAATTAATGATAAAGATTGTCAAGGATGAGCTAACCCAGCTCATGGGTGGGGAGAGTGAAGGGATCAATTTATCTGCCAATCCCTCTGTAATTCTAATGTCGGGGTTACAGGGATCCGGAAAGACCACTTTTTCAGGAAAACTGGCCCTTTACCTTAAGACAAAAAAATCAAAGCACCCACTCCTTGTAGCTTGCGATGTGTATCGACCTGCGGCCATAGACCAGTTGCATGTCGTAGGGGAACAGGTAGGTGTGCCGGTATATTCAGACAAGGAAAATACAGATCCCGTTTCGCTGGCTAAGGCCGGCGTTGCCTATGCCAGGACGCATGGGCACAACTGCGTTATTATCGATACGGCAGGGCGCCTTGCTGTCGATCAGCAAATGATGACGGAGATCTCAAATATCAGGGATGCGGTACAGCCTCAGGAAACACTCTTTGTTGTGGATGCCATGACTGGCCAGGATGCCGTCAACACCGCCAAGGCATTCAATGAAATTCTCAATTTTGACGGGGTTATTCTGACTAAACTCGATGGGGATACACGTGGGGGCGCGGCTATTTCCATCAAATCAGTTGTTGATAAACCGATCAAGTTTATAGGAACCGGAGAGAAAATGGATGCCATAGACGTTTTCCATCCGGCCAGGATGGCAGATCGCATCCTGGGTATGGGCGATGTTATATCCCTGGTCGAGCGGGCACAGGAACAATTTGATGAGGATGCGGCACGAAAAATTCAAAAAAAGATTGCCAAAAACCAGTTTGGTTTTGATGATTTCTTAAGTCAGATCCAGCAAATCAAGAAAATGGGAAGTATGAAGGACCTTATGGGTATGATCCCCGGAGCGGGAAAGGCCCTCAAAGGACTTGATATTGATGACGATGCATTTAAGCATATTGAAGCCATGATCCATTCAATGACTCCTGATGAACGCAGCTTGCCCTCAAAGCTGAATGCATCCAGAAAAAAACGGATTGCCCAGGGTAGCGGGCGTAGCATCCAGGAGGTAAATCAGCTTCTTAAGCAATTTGATCAGATGGGAAAAATGATGAAGATGATGCAAGGGGGGGGAGGCAAGAAAATGATGCAAATGATGAGCGGATTGCGGCCATGATTCAGATTCCGGAACGCTGCGACAACAACATAAGACCAATCAGGGCCCGCCTATGGGATAGGACACCGGGGCTTTTTAGATAGTGTGAAAATATATGGAATTACTTGATGGTACCAAAATAGCCAATCAGATTAAGGATGAAATAGCTGCGGAGGTAGCCAAAATGAAGGAAAGGGGAGAAAAGGTACCTCACCTGGCGGCGGTAATAGTTGGCAATGACGGCGCCAGCCTTACCTACGTGGGAAGCAAGGTAAAGGCATGTGAACGTGTTGGTTTTGAATCTACCTTACTACGGATGCCCAGTACCACTTCTGAAGAAGAATTGTTGCGTAGGATCGGAGAACTTAACAGGGATGAGGCCATTGATGGATTTATCGTGCAACTCCCACTTCCGGAGCAGATCAACACCCAGGCAGTTATCATGGCTGTTGACCCGGAAAAGGATGTAGATGGCTTTCACCCGACTAATTTTGGAAAAATGGCGCTGGATATGAGTACCTTCATTCCGGCTACTCCTTTCGGCATTCTGGAATTGCTGGAGCGGTATCAGGTAGAAACCAAAGGAAAACACACCGTAGTTATTGGGAGAAGTCATATCGTCGGCAGGCCAATGAGCATTCTGATGGGCAGAAAGGGGTGGCCGGGGAATTCAACCGTAACCCTAACCCATAGCCATACCAGGAACATTAACCAGATTATTTCACAGGCAGATATTGTCATTTCTGCCCTGGGAGTACCTCATTTTCTGAAAGCAGAAATGGTAAAAGATAATGCTGTTGTTATAGATGTAGGGATTACGCGTGTCGCAGATGAATCCAAACCGAAAGGCTACTATCTGACCGGAGATGTTGATTTCGAAAATGTCAGCAAAAAAGCATCCTACATTACCCCAGTTCCAGGTGGGGTAGGGCCAATGACCATCGCAATGTTGCTTAAAAATACGCTTCTTGCCCGTGAGAGGCACAGAAGCAGGGCCTAGTTATTTATGCCTGCAACTCAGTTTCCTCTTCATAAGGTAAACCCTGAATAGAATCCCGGGGAGTGATAATTTCCAAATCCTTATCTACTTCGTGATTCGTACAGGCTGATACTTCCAGTAAAGCCACTGTGAGCAGCACAATGTGCACAAACTTTTTCATGTCTTCAGAATTTTAAGGATTCGGATGGTACCGGAGTATTAAAACGCTTCAAATATCCTTTTGTTATTTGGAGGCTTCCTGAAAAACTGTACCTTTTGATGAAAATCTCCAAATATTATGAAAACCTGGTTCTTCCTGTTATTTGCAGTGATCATCCTGCTTGTCGCGTTTAAACCTTCCCTGCAACCACCACCTGATTTCACTATCCGGGTTTCTTTCCCTGAATCGGTAAAGGATCAGCCTATGGATGGCCGCCTGCTACTTCTGCTCTCCACTAATCCGGAAGAGGAGCCACGCTTTCAGATTAATGATGGTCTGAAAACACAAATGATCTTCGGGAAAAATGTTGAGTCTATGAAACCCGGAACCGAACAGTTATTCGGAGGAGAGATTCCCGGATTTCCGTATCAAAACCTTAAAGAAGTACCTCCCGGAGAATATTATGTTCAGGCTTTATTGCATCGGTATGAGACCTTTCATCTGGCCAGCGGCCAGACGGTTAAACTTCCTATGGATGACGGTGAAGGCCAGCAATGGAACAGATCTCCTGGTAACCTTTACAGCAAGCCCTTCAAAATGACCATCACCAAAGACGGTGTCGTTGATGTAAAAGTAGTAATGGATCAGGTAATACCTCCGATTGCAGAACCGATAGATACCGAATGGATCAAGCATCTTAAATTAAAATCTGAGAAATTGTCTGAATTCTGGGGACGTGATATATATCTGGGAGCCCATGTACTTCTGCCTAAAGGATTTAAAGAGCATCCGGAAGCCAGATATCCACTAATGGTGTTTCATGGCCATTTTCCGTCGGATTTCAGTGGCTTCAGGACGACGCCTCCGGATCCGGCGATGAAGCCTGAATATTCTGATCGCTTTGGCGTTGAGGGATATAATATTTTAGAACAACAGGAGGCCTATAACTTCTATAAGCGCTGGAACGAACCGGATTTTCCCCGATTTATTATTATTGAAGTTCAACACCCGACACCTTATTACGACGATTCGTATGCTGTGAATTCTGCCAATCAGGGCCCCTATGGAGATGCCATTACGTACGAACTGATACCCTTTATAGAGAAAAAATTCAGGGGAATCGGAGAAGGCTGGGCACGTTTTCTTTATGGAGGCTCAACCGGAGGCTGGGAGGCTCTTGCAGTGCAGGTGCAATACCCCGATGAATACAACGGCTGTTTTGCAGCCTGCCCGGATCCCATCGATTTCCGTGCCTATTGCCTGACCAATATCTATGATGATAAGAATGCCTATTACTACGAAAGTGAGCATAAGAAAATCGAAGTTCCAAGTCACAGGGATCAGTTGGGCCAGGTACAGAGTACGTTAAGGGAAGGAAATCAACTGGAACTGGTCCTTGGAGATAAAAGCCGTTCCGGACAACAATGGGATATATGGGAAGCTACCTATTCCCCGCAGGGAAAGGATGGATACCCTCAAAGGATCTGGGACAAGAAGACAGGGGTTATAGATCCAAAGGTGGCTCAGTACTGGAAAGAAAATTTTGATCTTCGTTATATATTAGAGCGGGACTGGGATAAGCTGGGAGAAAAGTTGAAAGGCAAGATTCATATCTATTGCGGCGATATGGATAATTATTATCTCAATAACGCGGTATATCTTATGGAAGACTTTCTGGAGAAAACGGCTGATCCATACTATGAAGGCGAAGTGCTTTACGGTGATCGGGCGGAACATTGCTGGAACGGAGATCCCGAACTTCCAAATCATATTACCCGTCTGCGATATAATAGTATGTATGTTCCGAAAATCATGAAAAGAATTGCGGAGTCTGCGCCGGAAGGAGCGGATCTTAAAAGCTGGAGGTATCAGTAAGGTTACAGTTTTAAAAGTGACTTTTCAAGGGATTGTTTACTTTTGAACCTTGTTCTCTCTGGCTCTGCTAGTAGATTCCCTGTGAGGCCATGCTACTGATAACAAACCATCACAAAGGAAATGGCGGCGTAAAGACAATTCCTTTAGTCGGTGAAATCTTGAGAATACCGATTATATTGGCGGGATATTGCAGCCAGGAAATCGCCATAACCATAAGTACCTGTTATGAAATTACAATTTATCCTCGGCTTTTTTATCCTGCTTACGTTTGGATGCAGGGAAACCCGTAAGGATTCGGTCAAAACGGAACAATCTGCCCTTAATTCAGGTAATCCCTTATTTGAAGGATGGTATGCCGATCCCGAAGGAGTGGTTTTCGATAGCACCTTCTGGATTTATCCCACCTATTCCGCGTCCTATGAAAAGCAGGTTTTTATGGATGCCTTTTCATCCCGCGACCTGGTGCATTGGGAAAAGCATGAGCGCATCCTTGATACCTCCAACATCAAGTGGGCGCGTCAGGCGCTCTGGGCACCCAGCATTATTCAAAAAGAAGACCAATACTTTCTTTTTTTCGGAGCCAACGATATTCAGCGACCCGGCCGAGACTCCTATGATCCCAATAATGACATCAATCATTTTGGTGGAATAGGTGTGGGTATTTCGGATCATCCTGCGGGACCTTTTAAGGACTATCTGGGGAAACCCCTCATTTCAGACTTTCACAATGACGCCCAACCCATTGATCAGTTTGTATTCAGGGATACAGATGATACTTATTATATGTTCTATGGCGGATGGGGGCATTGCAATATCGGCGTACTCAATGAGGACTTCACAGGATTTGTACCCTGGGAGGATGGTGCTTTGTTCAGGGAGATCACCCCGGAGGGTTATGTTGAGGGCCCGTTTATGTTTAAACGCAACGGGACGTATTATTTTATGTGGTCCGAAGGAAATTGGACAGATGGGAGTTATAAGGTAGTCTATGCTATGTCAGACAAAGCTACCGGTCCTTTTCGGCCCATTGGCACCGTCCTGGACTCGGATGAAAAAATCGCCACAGGTGCGGGACATCATTCTGTCATCCGCCTTCCCCAAAGCGATATCTGGTACATAGTATATCACAGACGGCCTATTCCCAATGAGGATAGGGACCATCGGGTCAGCTGTATGGACAAGATGGAATTTAATACCGACGGAACCATTAAAAAAATCGTGATGACGTTTAAGGGCGTCCCACAATACAATGGCAATCCCTGAATACCTTATCCGATTTTATTTGGCAAATATTTGCGTTGTGTCTTTGAAAGCCTTGAATTCGAGTGCATTTCCGGCCGGATCAAGGAAGAACATTGTCGCTTGTTCCCCAACGAGACCTTTGAACCGGATATAAGGTGCAATGACAAAATTGACTCCTCTCGATTCAAGATCTTTGGAGAATCCGTTAAAGGTTTCCCACGGAAGTACGACGCCGTAATGCGGAACGGGTACTTCATGACCATCCACGGCGTTATGGTGTAGTTTTTGAGAAGCTGCCTTGGGTTTATAATGAATGACCAGCTGATGCCCGAATAGATTAAAATCGACCCAGTGGTCACTGCTCCGCCCTTCTTCGCACATCAAAATATCACGATAGAAGGTCCGGCATTCCTCCAGGTTATGCACCGGAATCGCAATATGAAATGGACTGATATTTTGCATAGAGCATCTCTTTAATAAAACTTTTAAAAATAAGGCTTTTCTAAGAATTTAAAAAATCCACTATATAGGTATTAACCTCCTCCTGATGCAGGGAATGTCCGAGGCCATGGGTCTTAATAAACCGGCTGTTATGCCATTTGGCATGAACCTTTTCCGATGCGGACACCGGACTGATGGTGTCCAGTTCGTCATGTATCAGCAAACCCGATACGGCATTGGTTTCGACAAACAGTCCCGTTGAGAAGTCATCTATACCAAATTGAAACCTGCGGATAAAATAGGCGTTCAGGGCTTCATGTACCCGGGCATTATATCCCAGAATTTTTCGGTAGCGGCTCATGAGTTCTGACAGGTCGGCTGGAGCACCGATAGCTACGATTTTTTTGAGCGGGTTTTTGGGAAACAGGTGTTGATGGTACAGAGCAGCCATGCCACCGACAGAATGTGCGACCACAAATTCCGGCCTGTGGTTAAGAATCATCTGTTGAATGCATTCAGAATACAAAAGTACATTGAAAGTGGTACCACCGGAAAATCCGTGGGCGGGGGCATCAAAAGCCACAATATTATATTCATGCTTCTGAAGTGAACCAATAAGATTTCGCCAGCGGAAGGTATTACTCTCCCAACCATGGATAAGTAAAACTGTTTTTTTGCTTCCTTTCCAGCGATACGTTTGAACAGGAATTCCCTGTATGCGCAGCACCTCATCTTTCGCTCCCGTAAGATAGTCGTACTGATGTCTGAGGACCTTCCCCTTCCTGGGAGTGCAAAAAAGGCGAAAGGCCCTTTGTGCTGCCGTGCCAGGAGATACATAACTAAGTAGATTAAAATACTGACCATAGGCCAAAGGGAGGTATTTTTGGACCTTTTGTACCAGTTTCATATCAGGAAGGCTTTATACCATTTCAGAAAGGAATAAAGGTAGGGCATAATTACAACAACAGAAAGCGTTTAGGGATGCCGCCCGCAGTAAGAATGTCGGCCTGCAGGCGGCATATCGGTTTTTTGCCTGTTTAACTACACATGGTGGAGCAGGCCTAGCCTTTCATAGCCCTCTTTTTAATCATTCCGCCTTTAAGATCTTTGACAACGCCCATCACTATAAAGGCCTTCTTATCTATTTTGTCAATCTCGGTGCTTAATCGGGCCAGTTCAAGCCTGGTTACCACCGTGTATATAATTTCGGTGGCACCCCTTTCCTTTCCGGAAACATCGTAACCTCGCTTTGCCTGTATCATCGTACAGGCCTTTTCCATGTTTTCAGTAAGCATGATTCGGAGTGCTTCATGCTTATCAGAAATAATGGTCACTCCGATATATTCCTCCACCCCATCGACTACAAAATCTACCGTCTTGGCCGCAACGAGGTAGGTAAGAATGGCATATAAGGCGATTTCTATGGATAACAGGTAGGCGCCTGCGGAAAAGATGATAATATTGATCATCAAAAGTACATCTCCTACCGTAAGGTGCCACCTCCTGCTCAGGTGAATGGCCAGGACCTCGGTGCCGTCAATCACGCCCCCCCCACGCATGCTCATTCCTATCCCCAGCCCAAGGAAGAATCCCCCAAAAACCGAAATGAGCAGCTTATCCGAGGTGATGGCGGGGTACGGAAAATAATGTACCACGATTGCCAGGGTCACAATGGCAAGCATACTTTTGAGGGCAAACTTCTTCCCGATAGTAGTAGCGCCCAGAATAATGAATGGCAGGTTGACAAGAATGAGGAGCAGACCAAGCGATTGCTTGGTAATGACCTGAAGTAATAGAGACACACCCGTAGCTCCCCCATCTATAAAGGCATTCGGTAACAGGAAACCCTTGAGTCCGAAACCGGCTGAGAAAATCCCGATGGTGAGGAACAGAATTTCTCTGGCCAAATGTGAGGCTTCTACCTGACCAGAACGCACCTCTTTTACCAGCTCCCTCTTGGATGGAACCGTATCGCCTTTTTTATGCTGGAATTTTTTCCTGGCACGCTGAACGAGGATATACTGAAGGAATGGATTCATCAATTTCTATTTGAACAGGAAAAAAGGCAGGGTTAATCCCAACTCACCATCATGTATTTGATGCGCGCCTTATCGGGGATTTGTACAGCTTCAATATTGGTGCTGCCCACATAGCGCAGACTGGCTGGCAGTTCCTCCTTACTGATGGTAAAATATACATCGCTTTTCTGGATAAAAATAATCACATTGTTTCTCGAGGTCACAATTTTACCAATAGGAAGTTTATCCTTTATATCCTTGAACGTACTCTTCAGGGTAATGCCATTTTCAGTAGTGTAACGCGGATCATGGATTCGGATATTCGCAATTTTGGGAATACTGTCCTCACTGGTGGTGAAGGTAAGCAGCTGCGCCCCCCCCTTCTCGAAAATATGAATGGTTCGTGATTGCAAACTGCCCTGAAACCGCGCGCTGTCATTTACAACGGAATCCCCCTCATAAACTTTGCTGAGGTTGGCCACTGCTTCGTGACGCTTCAGTTTGCCCACGCTTTCCCTGCTGATAAGGAAAGTATTTTCTTTTTCTTCCACACAGCTGCTTAAAATAAAGAGGACAATAATTATTGAAATCGGGTATCTCATAGATCTTTTCCGTAATAAAGAATTTAAATATGAAAGCATGAACGGATGAAGTATTTAAATTCACACCACCCTCTAACGCATCACTTTCTTGAGCACCCCGAGTACTCCCCTGATAAAGGTAGCACTCGTAAGTACTTTTATGACTGGATTCTGTCTGCTGCTTGTTCTTCCGGCAGGCACCCTTCCAGCAGGCTGACTCTGCCTGGGAGCATTGACTTCTGCCGCCTTTTCAATTTTTCGATTGAGCATTTCATAAGCGCTGTCCCTGTCTGTAATTTCATTGTATTTGGCCGTCAGCGATGAAGCATTAATGACATCAAGTAATTCTCCGTCGGATAATATGTCCATTCGGCTCATGGGTGCCCGGAGCATTGTTGCTGAGAGCGGTGCGGGTCTGCCTTTCTCATCCAAAGCTGCAATCAGGGCTTCTCCTGTTCCAAGAGAAGTCAGTACCGTTGTGATGGTATAATAGTCAGAGGTCGGGTAGTTCTCCGCAGTCAGTTTAATCGCTTTGCGATCCTTTGCAGTAAATGCCCGGAGGGCATGCTGCACCTTTAATCCCAATTGGGCCAGCACCGCATCCGGAACATCCGTGGGATTCTGGGTTACAAAGTAAACACCAATTCCCTTGGACCGAATGAGCTTGACAATATTTTCAATTTGCTGAAGTAAGGCACTTGAAGCTTCATTGAAGATGAGATGGGCCTCGTCAATAAAGAGCACCAGTTCCGGTTTATCAGGGTCACCAAGTTCCGGGAATGTGGTATAGATCTCTGCCAGGAGGCTGAGCATAAAAGTTGAAAATAACTTGGGCCGATCCTGAATATCAGTAAGGCGTATAATATTTATAAATCCTCGTCCATCAGAATCTAATCGGGTGAGGTCATCCACCTCAAAGGATTTTTCCCCAAAAAAGAGTTCCGCGCCCTGTTGTTCCAGTTCGATCACTTTTCTTAGGATGGTTCCTGTAGAACCTGTCGAAATACGACCATAATCCTTTGCAAATTCGGCTTTGCCGCCTTCGGTGGCATATTGAAGCACCTTTTTAAAATCCTTAAGATCCAGCAGCGGTAATTTATGATCATCACAGTATTTAAATACTACGGCTACGATGCCCTCCTGCACCTCGGACAGGTCCAGGATCCTTGACAGGAGTACGGGACCGAATTCGGAGACGGTCGCGCGAAGCTTCACGCCATCCTTCCCTGATATTGTCAGAATTTCTACGGGAAACCGTCTGGCTTCATAGGGTATACCAAGTTTTTGATGGCGCTCATCAATCTTACTGTTCGCCTCTCCCGGAGCTGCCAGGCCGCTGAGGTCTCCCTTGAGATCCATCAATAAGACAGGGATTCCCTTATCGGACAAATTTTCGGCGAGTACCTGAAGGGTTTTCGTTTTTCCGGTGCCTGTTGCCCCTGCAATAAGCCCGTGCCTGTTAAGCGTCTTCAGGGGAATCCTGACTTCCGCACCTTTTACCGGTTCCCCATCCAGCATGGCTACGCCCAGGCTGATATAGTCTCCTTTCGTAGCATAGCCCTGTTCCATGTGGTCAAGAAAATCTTCACTGGTACTCATTGGATTAAGTTTTCATAAAAATAACGTAATTTTTTTGTTTGAATGTTCATTTACAGTAATCCTCCATAAAGTGCCTGACGGGGTTCTGTTTTCCTTTCAAACCCTTTCACAAATCCTTAAAGAGCGGGAGATATATGGAATTGGGGATGTGGAATTTGGATTTTGGAAATACCGCTTCGTATCTTTGCAAAATGATCACAGATGACGTTTCGGTTTTGGTTGACAAAGGCCTGATGCTTCCGCTGATGGAAGAGTTTTATACCATCCAGGGGGAGGGGTTCCATAAAGGTACTGCTGCCTATTTTATACGGGTCGGAGGTTGTGATGTCGGATGTCATTGGTGTGATGTAAAGGAAAGCTGGAATGCTGCGATCCACCCGCCCACCGCTATCAGGCAAATTGTCAGGAGTGCGGCCAGGTCTTCCGATACCATTGTTGTTACCGGAGGCGAACCTCTTACATGGGATATGGGTCCTCTGACAGCTGCCCTTCATGCCGAGGGTCTGAAGGTACATATAGAAACCTCAGGAGCTTATCCCTTAACAGGCGAATGGGACTGGATTTGCCTGTCCCCCAAAAAGACCAGATTGCCTGAGGGACCTATATACGAAAGTTCAGACGAGCTTAAAATGATCATTTATAACCGGCATGACCTGGCATTTGCTGAAGAACAAGCTGCAAAGGTATCGGAGAAATGTATCCTCTACCTCCAACCGGAATGGAGTATGCGGGAAAAAGTAACCCCTATGATTGTAGAATACGTTATGAAGCATCCTAAATGGAGGGTTTCACTGCAAATGCATAAATACCTGAATATTCCCTGATCAGCATGATTTATTGCCAGGCTGCATTTCCTTCGAGCGTCACCGGTAATCCCTGAAATTGCGAACAAATCGCTACCTCCCACCATTGGCACGGAGATCCAGGATACATTCGGCATCCAGATCAGGAGCCAGAGCGAAACCCTTGGCTGCTCTTTTTTCCAGCATTCCCATAATCCCCCCGCCAAATTGCAATTCTGCGCGCATCAGACAACCCTCAACATTACAATGGTTGGCCGATTCTGTGTCTTCATGATCGTTTACAGGCGTACTCCCCAGATCTACCAGTCCGAACAAATGACCGAACTCATGATTTAAAGTGGCAGACTCCACATCGGCATTACTGATCTGAACGCTGGAGACTGCCAGCCTGCGAATGGTCTGTTCGTAAATTACCATGGAAGTATTCCGGTACACGGCACCCAAGGTGACCACTCCCTCATCCTCGTCGTCATCTACAGATGGAGCGTCAGCAAAATACAGGTAAATGGCAAGCGTTTCCCCACTGTTATAAGCTGTTCTGTTCTCCATTTCCAGATCAGCTATTTCCTGCAGGGTAAAGGAGGCTTCACCAGAAGACGGTAATTCCCGGTAAATAACTTCGACTTCTTCCTTAAATGTCCTATCTGTGAGATACGTTGTGAACTCTTCCATGGCCTCCTGAGTGGGCCTGAATCCCGTTACGTAGGCGACTTCAAGCTGAAGCATGGTATAAAAGTCGTTGGAAAGGATGTCATTGGCCGAATCTCCGGTTCCCCGTAAATTGGGCGATTTATCAATCACTACCGGCTCCGGCTCATTGTCATCGCCTTTAGAACAATTGGAAAGTACCATCAGCATAGCCAACAGCAATAAAAAGTGTCTTTTCATAGTCAGTTCTTCTTTTTAATATGCCATCCCCCCTGATACAATAACGACCATAGCGGTTATCTATTATTGCAATGTCAGTTTAGCGAGATAGTCATTATGCTCCCCGTATATTACAAGTTCACAGTTTAGCTGATTTTGAAGTGCGGCATTTTGCAGACTGTGATAATCAAGATACAACCAGTCAAATGCCTCCCCCTGTATTCCCTTGTATTCCATATGAAAGGTCACTTCCCCATAATAGGCTCGATCCCCTGGGATAGCATACCCGCCGCTTACCTCATCTTCAAAGATATAAATAATGTCACTTGAATCGAGCAGGATCTGCCCACCCGAATTCAGCAGGGTGATGAGGTGTTTCAGGAAAAAGGACAGTTCACAGATACGTCCTGCCAGCCCAATTCCATTCATAAGCAGCAGCAGCGTGTCAAATTTCCGGCCCTTAAAATTCATTATCTGCCCGCAAATGACATCATTTATACTTCTCAGGAAACACGCATGAACAGCGCCCGGGGAGCTGTCAAGGCCCGTTACCTGATACCCCCTGTTTTGAAGATACAATGCATGAGGCCCGGCCCCACAGCCGATGTCCAGGACCTTACCTTTACATAAATCCAGTGCCGTCTTTTCTATGGCCGGCATTTCCCCGTACGTTCTGAAGAGGTAGGGTATGGGAAGAATATCGGATTCCCCCAGAGAGGAATGAGTGATAATGTCCCCGGAATACCGGTTACTTTGGTAATCCAACAGGGCCCGGCCAAGGATATCCGCTTCCATATGTTTTGCAGTCTCCATCTAATTCGGCACTTTTGTCCCTGGATTTTAAGGGTAAACAAAGTTAAGCATTAACAGCGGAGAGGCGAATGGAGGATCTTTTAAGTCGATTGCCCGGGATGGCCCGGGATAAAGACACGGAAAACAGAAAATATTTCAGCAGGCTTAGGAAGCGGCCTCCAAAGCATTTAGATCAAAGGATGGACGAATTGCACAATGAGGTATTCCGTAAAACCGATTGTCTGGAATGTGCCAATTGTTGCAGGACCACCGGTCCGTTATTCACCACCCAGGATATTCTTCGGATTGCTAAATACCTGCGGCTTAAACCTCAAACTTTCATCCGCGATTACCTGAAAATAGATGAAGATAAGGATTACGTCCTCCGAGAGGTTCCCTGCTCCTTTCTTGGTGCCGACAACCATTGCGCTATTTATGAGGTGAGGCCAAAGGCCTGCAGTGAATATCCACATACCAACCGAAAGAAATTTCACCAGATCTCCGAGCTGACTCTGAAAAATGTTTCCATCTGCCCTGCGGCATTTTCCATTGTCGAGGAGATGAAGCGGCGGATTCGGATGAAGTAGACATCTGCGAGAATCATGCAAGGTCAGTATTTCTGAGCAGCTTGAAAATCATGTGATCATCCTGTATCTTTATTCCATGGAAACCCTGCTACATTATTTTGAAACGATCCCTTCTTCCCACAGGAGTCTGATCCTGGTTTCGGGTCTTACCCTCTTCTGGTTACTGGAAGGAGCGTTTCCATTATTCAGATTTGATTATAAAAAATGGAGGCATGCGGTGCCCAATATTTTTTTTACCCTGACTACCATTGTGATCAATTTTCTGCTGGCTTTTCTGCTGTTACAGGTTAGTGACTGGGTGGTTGACCGCGGATTTGGCCTGCTTTACTGGCTTCCGGAAATGCCCCTGTGGCTCTATCTCCTCCTCGGTATCCTTCTTTTGGATCTGTTGGGCGCCTATATGCCACATTATCTTGAACACCAGATCAAACCCTTGTGGATGATTCACCTGGTGCACCATACAGACCATGAGGTAGATACCACCACTGCCAATCGTCACCATCCCCTTGAAAGCCTTATCCGCTTTTCTTTCACCCTTTTAGGAGTCTTCCTTGTTGGCGCTTCTATTGGAATTGTCATGCTTTACCAGTCTCTTTCCCTTATGGCTACGCAATTCAACCATGCTAACATTAAGTTACCTGCCGGATTGGATGAAGTCCTTAGCTGGCTATTCGTTTCTCCTGACATGCACAAAGTTCACCACCACTATCGGCTCCCATACACCGATTCCAATTATGGAAATATTTTTTCGATATGGGACCGCGCTTTCGGAACCTGTATGAAACTGGATCGCGGTACGATCGTCTATGGAGTTGATACCTTTCCGGACAGAAAGGTAAATGGCAGTGTGTCGGGTCTTTTGAAACAACCTTTTCACAAATACAGGAAACCGACGGGAGAACCGACTTCAAATCCCAGGGTTGGCAGTGAAAGGCAGTCAAAATGATGCAAGCCTGTTAAACCACATTTTTTACCGGAGAGGATATAGAAGGTATTTCTCACGGATCTTTTTGAATGCTGTTAGGTCAGGTTCCCAGGATTGCTTTATTTCTTCTTCGGAGAGACCTGATTCAATCTGTTTCTGAAGTATTTCAGTACCCGCGTGACTCGTAAATCCGCTCGTAAGGAAAAAGGCCTTTTTAGCAGTTGCTTTCCGATAGGCATCCATGATCCAGTAAAGCGAAACTGAACCCATCCTGGGAGTGCCTGAAAGATCCTTTCCATAACATAGTTTCCCGTTGTGCTTGGGGTTGGCGGCGCCGAAATTCGATGCAGGGGTGTAACGGAAGGTATAAGCAGTGCTATCTAAAAATGGGGCGCCATATCTTTGAAACTGAAAATCAGTTCCGCGGCCGGCATTGACATTGGTGCCCTCAAAAAGACCAAGGCTGGGATACAGGTTGATTGCCTGATCGTTCGGCAGATTGGGAGATGGTCTTATGGGAACGCTGTAATAACTGGCGTGGGTATAGTTTCTGAGAGGTATGACGGTCAGATCTGCTTTAAAACCTCCTTTTAACCAGCCTTCGCCGTTGAGCATGCCGGCGTATTCCCCAATAGTCATCCCATACACGAGAGGGATAGGGGACATTCCCAAAAATCCGGTATGTTCCTGTTCCATGGTAGGGCCGTCTACATAATGGCCATTCGGATTGGGGCGGTCAAGCACAACGATGGGTATTCGGTTTTCAGCGCATGCCTCCATGACCAATTGCAAGGTAGCGATGTAGGTGTAAAAGCGGACGCCTACATCCTGAATATCAAAAAGCAGCAGTTCCGTGTCTTCAAGATGTTGTTTTGATGGTTTCCGATTCTCTCCGTAGAGCGATATTATAGGAAGTCCTGTTTTGGAGTCCCGCCCGTCAGCCAATAATTCCCCGGCATCAGCCTGACCTCTGAACCCGTGTTCCGGAGCGAAGACTTTTACCACCTGAACCTCCAGGGCAAGAAGGGAGTCAATCAGGTGGGTAAACGGGCGGCTATCAACGGTATCGGACAGCTGCTCTTTAAAAATCACGCTGGTCTGATTGGCAACCACGGTTATTTTCTTTCCCTTCATCAGCGGCAGGTAAGCAGACAGATCACTGGCCCCTGTCATGATCTCTTCTTCCCTGTCGTAATGCTCCGGGACCGGCAACTCCTGCCCTATATCGGCGGCCCTCCTTGGCTGGTTTCCACAGGAAGAAAGTATTAAAAGACAGAGGAATACTGTATTTTTGAACATGGAGAAAAATGCCATCAGTTGAATTTCGAATATTTCATTGCCAAACGACTTATACGCGGAAAAGAACATAAAATTAGTATATCCGCGCCAATTATAAAAATTGCCATCGCTGCAATCGCCCTTGGTATAGTCATGATGCTCATTGCCATTGCTACCGGGGTAGGACTAAAGGAAAAGATCCGCGAAAAGGTCGCCGCCTTCAATGGTCATGTGCAGTTATTCAATTATGACTCCAATCTCTCGGATGTATCTGTCAATCCTGTATCAAAACTTCAGGATTTCTACCCGGAATTTACCACTGTCAAGGGTATCCGCCACATACAGGGGGTGGCTTCCAAAGGAGGTATTATCCGAACTCCTGATGCCTTTGAGGGAATCATTGCTAAAGGGGTTGGTGACGATTATGACTGGGAGGTGTTCAGGGAATACCTTGTAAAAGGCCGCCTTCCGGAATTTGGTGGTGAACTTAATTCGGAGGTAATAATATCCCGGACCCTGGCATCCCGACTTCAAATTGGGAATGAGAGTGATTTCTTTGTGTTTTTTCCAAAGGAGGACGACCCGCTGAAAAACCCGAACCAGCGTAAGTTTCATGTTGTTGGCATTTATGACAGTGGCTTTGAGGAATTTGACAGTTCTTACATTTTCATTGACCTGCGCCATATCCAGCAGATGAATAAATGGACAGATGACGAAGTCGGGAATTTCGAAATTTTCCTTGATCAATTCGATATGATCGATGCAAAGAGCCTTGAGATTTATGGTCAAACCCTTTCCACTCTTGATACTCAAACGATCAAAACCAAATATTATCAGATTTTTGAATGGATTGAATTATTCGATTTTAATATCGCACTTATCATTGGGATCATGATTTTTGTTGGAGGCATCAACATGATCACAGCCTTGCTGGTACTGATTCTGGAACGTACCCAAATGATTGGTATTCTCAAAGCCCTTGGTTCTTCAGACTGGAGCATTCGTAAGGTGTTTTTATATAATGCCACCTATCTGATCACGGTAGGTTTGTTTTGGGGAAACATATTGGGTCTTGGAACTATCTGGATTCAGTCGCAATACCGCATCTTTAAATTCCCGAATCCGGAGGAATACTATATTGATTATATTCCCGTGCATATTGATATGGCGACTATCTTGATGCTGAATACAGCTGTGCTTTTTCTGTGCGTGCTCATGCTCCTCGTACCTTCCTATATTATCACCAGGATTACCCCGGTCCGGGCTATTAAATTTGAATAGTTGGGATCCTTTGTAAAATGACCTTCAGTGGAAATAAGGTTCCATTATTAATTTTTAACTTTGCGTCAGAGGTGCTACAGACATAATTTTTTACCGGTAGCCTGATACAAAAATCCCTCCGGCTATAATGATATACGCAGAGAATATTCTGGATACCATAGGCAATACCCCTCTGGTTCGTTTGAACAAGCTTACTGAGGACCTGCCCTGTCTTGTGCTGGCAAAATACGAAACCTTTAATCCTGGCAATTCTGTCAAAGACCGTATGGCGATACAGATGGTTGAGGATGCCGAGGCTTCCGGACTTTTGAAACCGGGAGGGACCATCATCGAGGGAACATCGGGCAACACCGGGATGGGATTGGCATTGGTTGCCGTGACCAGAGGATATAAAATGATATGTGTCATCAGCGATAAACAATCCAGGGAAAAAGTAGACATTCTGAAGGCCATGGGCAGTGAGGTCCACATCTGCCCCACGGATGTCGATCCGGAAGATCCCCGTAGTTATTATTCCACTGCTAGAAGACTTGCAGGGGAGATCCCCAATTCCTGGTATGCAAATCAGTATGACAATCTCTCCAATACCAAGGCCCATTTCCTCACCACCGGTCCCGAGATTTGGAAACAGACTGATGGCAAGATCACTCACTTCGTTGTGGGAGTTGGAACGGGAGGCACTATTTCAGGGGTGGGAAATTACCTGAAATCGCAGAATCCCGATATTAAGGTCTGGGGAGTAGACACCTATGGATCCGTTTTTAAGAAATACCATGAAACAGGGATCTTTGATAAGGATGAAATATATCCGTATTCCACCGAGGGGATAGGGGAGGATATTCTGCCTAAGAATGTGAATTTTGATTTAATAGACGGCTTTACCAAAGTAACCGACAAAGATGCAGCAGTGTATACAAGACGACTGGCGAAGGAAGAAGGGATGTTCCTCGGAAATTCTGCCGGTGCTGCTGTCAAGGGGGTATTACAACTTAAGGAACATTTCAGCAAAGAAGATGTGGTGGTGGTTTTATTTCACGATCACGGAAGCCGCTATGTGGCTAAGATTTTTAATGATGACTGGATGCGCTCAAAAGGGTTCCTTGACTGAACTAATTGAACTTACATTCTTCGTCAGCGGACTTTATGTAATATGATTTATAGTTGGTTGCCTTCGGATCCATACATCCCTTCAGATTCCTGATCCGGATTTGACGAAAATCAACCGGCTGACCTTCACTTTGCAAAGCAATAAATCCTTCCTTTAACAACTCACCGTCCTTTTTAATATCCGGATCGTAGCGGTTGACCACACCTCCGCCTATCTGGGGACTGGTGTATTCAAGTACCTTTTCTCCGTTGATATAATGCGTGATCAACGAATCACCCAGGACGGTTATATCTGCTTTAACCCATTGATCCCCATAAAAGGTGGCAGAGGTGGAGTTAATACAATGGCGGGGATCGATCCTGCCTTCATATACCACATCTGTACCGGGGGAACACATGTTCCCGGTCGGCCTTGCTTCCCCCTCCTTTACCCCAGCCAGCATCTGGAATTCTACAGAAATCGGCCAGTCCTGTTCTTTTGGCATGGTTCCGGGATCCTGAGAGTGAAACATCACACCGCTGTTCTTGAGGGTATAGTCCGGCGCGCCGGGGTGTAATTCTCCAAGAATGCGATATTCAAAACTCAACTCGTAATAGGAGTAAGGCTCATTAAAATATAAATGCCCGAACCGGTCATTAAAATCTCCTTCATACTGATCATAGCGAATCTGGATTACACTATCAGTCACCCTGAACGTTTCCCCGTAATTTACACCCACCTCGTAATGATGGATTTTGGTGGTCCAGTCATTGAGATCTGTCCCGTTAAAGAGATCCTGCCACCCTTCCTCTGCCTTATGGACCTGGCAAAAAACAGGTTGCACGGTATTAATGGATATGAAAAGAAATAAGAATATTGGCTCCAGCCGGCGTGCAGACATCGTTTATTATTGAATGTTTCTGAAAGATAATGCAATTGTCAGACTTCCCAAAACCTTCCCGACAGCAAGGATTTATGTAGTATACCAGGCTGGAGATTTTTAGGAAATATAAGATGTCCTGTCTTATTTTTGAATATCTTATGATGGATTCACGCGATATGATAACATGGCAAATTTCTAATGATAAAGTTCGTATTGAAGCTGGGGAGCTGTTGGGATATGAGGTTAAAGGGCACGAATTTATCCACCAGAAAGGCAGTGCGGGCTGGCGAAATTCTGATACCGAAATGTTTCCGGTAATAGGGCCTACTGCCGATGCAGGATTCAGGGTACAGGTTTCAAAAGGGAATGCGATACAGGACCAGCACGGGTTGTTGAGGGAGCTGGACTACGAGTTGGTTTCCGAGAAATCCGGAAATGCCGTATTTAAGAAAATATACAAGGCGGGAACGCTGGTTAGGAATAGTAAGTTTCCCGATAAGTCAACCGCGGAATGGCTGATTTGGCCCTATGATTTTGAATTTTATAAAACCTTTGATCTTAACAGCACGGGCCTCCACCTCAGATTCACTGTTTCCGGAGAAAGAGATATGCCCTATATGCTTGGCTATCATCCCGCCTTTCAACTATATACGGAGGATCCTAAAATAATAGCTCCCGGCAGAATTATTGGACTTCCGGAAGTACTGAAGGCCGGTAGCCGGGCACTTCAGGTTCCGGATTGTCATTCCCTGGTGCTTCGCGACAAAAGGGAATTGGAGATAGTCACCCGGGGCTTTGCACAGTTTATGCTTTGGACAGAAGTCCCTACCATGGTGTGTATTGAACCTATTACTTTTTATCCCTATTCGGTTCCGCAGTACCAGTTGCATGAAGGTTTTCAGCATCTGCGGGATAGCACTTCCGAATACGAGGTCTCTTTACTGCCCATACCATTTTGATGGCCGTAGATTGTACTTCCAGGAACAGATCTCAGAGAAATGCCACCATCTTTAAGTTGGGTATTCAATCTCCTTGCGCGTAGTGGGGGTGGGCATTGTGGCTTCCTTTCCGGGAGAGGAGGCCTGTCTGTATTCCGTCATTGACAAGCTACAGCGTATTCCCTTTGTAATTATGCATTTAGTGCTAAATTTGACCGATGCAACGTTTAGTTCCCATCCTCCACTGGCTTCCGAGGTATCGGAAAAAGGATTTTCCCAGCGATGTTATGGCCGGGCTGACAGTGGGTATTGTTATCATACCTCAGGGAATGGCCTATGCCCTCATTGCCGGACTACCTCCCGTATATGGGTTATATGCGTCGCTGTTTCCGGTGTTGGTTTATGCTTTTCTGGGGACCTCCAGACATATTGCTGTTGGCCCGGTGGCTTTGGATTCACTCCTGGTCGGGATGGGACTTGGAACCCTGGCAATTACAGGAATTCAACAATATCTTTCCATGGCCATACTACTGACATTTATAGTGGGCGCCATCCAGTTCGGACTTGGAATCCTGCGTATGGGCTTTCTTGTCAATTTTCTGTCCAAACCTGTAATCAGCGGCTTTACATCTGCCGCAGCGGTGATTATCATCATTAGCCAGGTCAAGCATCTTCTCGGAATTAACCTCGACAGCGCCGGGCAGGTGCAGACGATCCTCATGAATACCTTCCGCAATTTAACGGAGACCAACATATTTGACTTGTCGATTGGCCTTGGCGGGATCTTCACACTGGTTGGCCTTAAAAAACTTCATCAGCGTATTCCTTCCATCTTGCTTGTGGTGGTGCTTAGTATTCTGATCGTTTATATCTTTGGGATGGAATCAAAAGGGGTACGGATTGTTGGTGACATTCCTGCAGGTCTGCCATCCTTGCAAATGCCGGATCTAAATCTGAAACTTATTGCAGATTTAATGCCTGTAGCAATTACCCTCGCTCTCATCGGATATCTTGAAGCCATCTCCATAGGTAAGGGTATAGAGGAGAAACTCAATACAGATACCATTGTTCCCAATCAGGAATTAATTGCCCTCGGAAGCGCGAACATGATAGGTTCCTTTTTTCAGTCATTCCCTGTTACGGCAGGTTTTTCGCGATCTGCCATCAGTTTTAAGGCAGGAACAAAAACGAATGTTGCTGGCCTGTTCACTGTTTTGATCGTGGTTGTAACTCTTTTATTTCTTACCCCTGTCTTTTACTATATGCCCAAGGCCATTCTGGCCAGTATAATAATGGTTTCAGTGGTTGGGTTAATTGACATTCCCTATGCCAGAGACCTCTGGAAACACCGGAAGGATGAATTTGCCGTGCTTATAATAACAGTGGTTATCACCCTTTTTATTGGAATCATCCATGGAATCCTTACCGGAGTACTTATATCATTGCTCCTGATGGTTTACAGAACTTCCAAACCCCATTTTGCCATTCTCGGACACATAAAAAACACCGACTATTTTAAAAATGTCGACCGATTCAATGAAGAGGTGATAATCAGGGAAGACTTACTGATCGTTCGATTTGACGCACAACTCTATTTCGGCAATGCCACTTACTTTAAAAAACAGCTCTATAGATTTATTGAAGATAAGGGACCTCAACTTAAAGGAGTGATACTAAACGCTGATGCTATCAATTATATTGACGCAAGCGGGGCCCAGATGCTCATAAAGCTGATAAGAAATATCCACGAAATGGGGCTGCAATTTTATATTGCGGGGGCCATTGGACCAACAAGGGATATCATCTTCAGCAGTGGGATAATAACCGAATTACATAGGGAATTCCTGTTTGTCCAGACGAAGGATGCCGTGGATTATTTTGACAAGCCCTATACAGTATCAGGCATACGGGCGCGCCTTGCCTACCAGAATAGGGCGAAAAGGCGATGATTGAGAAATAGTCCGGATATTATGGTGTATTTTTGCATTGTAAAGGAAGCCGTATGCATGTAGAACAAATTTACACGGGTTGTCTTGCCCAGGGCGCCTATTATATTAAAAGCAAGGATGAGGTGGCGATTATAGATCCACTTCGTGAAGTTACCCCATATCTCGAGCGGGCCAAAAATGATGGTGCCACTATCAAATATGTTTTTGAAACACATTTTCATGCCGACTTCGTAAGTGGCCATATTACCCTTGCGAAGGAAACTGGCGCGCCCATTATTTTCGGTCCGGAAGCCAACCCATCATTCAACGCATTTATTGCCAGGGACGGCCAGGAATTTCCCCTTGGAGACTGTACTATTGTTGTTCTGCATACCCCCGGTCACACTTTGGAGAGCACCACCTACCTACTTAAAGATGCAGATGGAAAGGAACAGGCTATTTTTTCAGGTGATACGCTGTTCCTTGGTGATGTTGGCAGGCCTGATCTTGCGCAGCAATCAATGGAAATCACCAAGGAAGAACTTGCTGGAATGTTGTTTGACAGCCTTCGGAATAAAATAATGCCACTCCCTGATACTGTAATTGTTTATCCTGCACATGGAGCCGGATCGGCCTGCGGGAAAAGTATGATGAAACAAACCGTAGACACCCTTGGCAATCAGAAAAAAGTAAACTATGCGCTAAGGGCGGATATGAGCAGGAAGGAGTTCATTGACGAAGTCACAGAGGGGCTGCTTCCACCACCAAAATACTTCCCGTTGAATGTACAGCTGAACAAGGAAGGATACGAAGATATCAGCGAAGTAATTAAAAGGGGCACCAGAGCCCTGTCTGCGGAAATGTTTAATCTTGTTGCGAATGAGACCGGGGCTGTTGTCCTTGATGTCAGGCATCAGGACGAATTTGTGGAAGGTCATATCCCCAATTCCATCTTTATCGGACTCCAGGGGGACTTTGCACCCTGGGTTGGCGCATTGATCGCAGATGTGAAACAGCCACTTCTTCTGGTAACTCCGGAAGGCAAAGAGGAGGAAACTGTCACCCGCTTATCGAGGGTTGGATTTGACCATACCATCGGCTACCTTGAAGGTGGATTTGGGGCATGGAAGAAGGCCGGAATGGATTCGGATGCTATTGGCAGTATGGATGCCACTATCATAAAGGTAAGATCTGATTCAGAAAGTATTCCCATCTTTGATGTGCGTAAAAAAAATGAGTTTGGTTCGGAACACCTGATGGCAGCTTCGAATACCCCGCTTGACTCCCTGAATGATCATATGGCGGAATTTCCAAAAGAAGCCACATTTTATCTTCACTGTGAGAGCGGATATCGTTCCGTTATTGCAGCCTCTATACTTAAGAGCCGGGGAATTCATAATCTCGAAAACATTGAGGGGGGGTTCCAGGCGCTGAAAAGTGCAGGAATGCCGCTCGGTCATTACGCCGCTCCGAATGGCCCGGAAAACTGATCCTCTATTAGAATCAGGGAGGAGATTTTGCCGTTCCGGCAAAGACAAAAAAACGCGGAAACTTCCTGAATATCACATTTTTTTTACTTATCTTTAATAAGAAAAATATCACAAATCCCCTTTATTTCATACTGATTCAGAGGAGTGAAGGCTAAAGGCTTAACCTGCCCGGTTTTTATTCAGAGTTTCACCTGCTGCCATTTTTCCAATGGATCCCGCAATACGAAATGTGTATGGATCTCATATGGATGTATAGCATTTTTGTCTTGGCCATCTTCATGTTGTGGTTGTGGTTCATCATCCGTATGTATAAAAAATTGAAGGAATGATTCCTTCCTCAGGTAAGTTCAAAATTACGGCACCCATTATTACAAAGCATTAAGCCTCTTCTACCGTAATAGAGATTGGGATTTTGCGGCCCGGATTCTTGGCGAGGTAGGTCATTACCAATCGTTGCGTTTCAACGGTATTTTTCTGAGGCGCGATATATGTTAGAATATCGGCTTGGGCGTCCATTGACAATTCTCTGGGAACAAAACCATAACCGCAATATTCACCTCCGCGTAGGAGAATCACTCCGTCTTCTTCCCCGGTACGCCCTTTTTCTCTTACCAGGCAATCCCCATCTGTCGCAGATATAAGTGCTATGGCTGCCTTCACCCTCAGATTGTATGAATTCCCAGTTTCCTCTCCGCGACAGATACCCCTGCAACTGTTAAGACGGTAGTGAAAGCAGGCTGGAACATTTTCCTGCAAGTGACAATATTTAGCACAAAGGCTAAACTCACGGCAAATGTCTTCCAGATAATTCCGGCAATCTGAAATGGCTGTAAAAATCATCAGCGGATCAGGGGTCAGGTTCAATTTGTTATAGGCGAGATGCATAATGCCATTCCTATCCTCATAATAACAAATGGCATATTGGGTAATCTTCCGCTTTTGAGCTCTGTTATATACCGGATAATGCTTCTTAATTTCTGCCGATTCCATAAGCAATGCCAACAACTCACTCCCGGAGAGTTCAAATTCAACGTCTGCTGTCTCCCGGCACATGGCCACTTCACGGGTTGATTTGTCATAAAAATGCCCCAGCACCCTTTTTCTGATATTGATGGCTTTCCCTACATAAATTATCTGGCCACGGTCATTTTTAAACCGATAGATACCCGCGGCTGCGGGAAGCTGAACTATAAGCCCTCCAGGGAGCGACGGAGGTAAGGTGGCTTCCTGTGACCGGGCATTCAGAGATAATTTTATCGTTTCTTCTGCGCCATCCGAACTGATCAACATTTGGAACAAAAGCAGGGTGGCATGGGCATCACCTCTGGCCCTGTGCCTGTCAGTCAGAGGGATTTGGAGCGCGGAACAAAGTTTCCCAAGACTGTAGGAGTGGTACCCGGGTAATAATTTCCTGGATAAGCGGACGGTACAAAGTTTCCTGCGAATGAAATCAATTCCTATATCCCTGAACTCATTTTTGATTACATGATAGTCGAAGTTGACGCTATGGGCAACGAAAATAGCATCGCTCGTAATGGATATTATCTCACTGCTGATTTCCTTAAATTTCGGGGCGTTTCTTACCAGAAAATTATCAATACCTGTAAGTACGGTAATATAATGTGGGATCTCACATTCCGGGTTGACAAGGGAAGAAAATTCTTCGATAACTTTCTTTCCATCATATTTAAAAATCGAAATTTCGGTGATCTTGTTTCCCTTGATCCCGTTCCCCGTGGTTTCTATGTCAACTATAGTGTACAAACCTCTTTTTTTTTCAGACCGGATTTTAAAGGTACTTCAAATTATTATATAAATACTTCAGGAAATGACAGGCCCGGTTGAGCCAGAAAGAATTAAATTATCCACCTAAGAATCCATTGATTCCGTATTTTTATGGAAACCTCAAAAGATGAAATTTAGTTTAAAGGGGAAGACTGCTGTCGTTACAGGAGGCGCCAGTGGAATTGGGAAGGCCATTTCCCAGGTTTTTGCCACCCAGGGGGCGAAGGTACACTGTCTGGACTTTTCCACCGGTAACCTGGAAGCTACCCTCAGAGATTCCAGCGCATCGGGCGGTACGGTGGTGATGCATCACTGCGATGTCTCCCGCCAGGAAGAAGTTAGGAAAACCATCGATTCCATTCTCTCAGACAACAGCATTGACATCCTTATTAACAATGCCGGCATCGCACATATCGGGACTGTGGAAACCACCCTCGAGGCAGACCTGGACCGCCTCTATCAGGTAAATATCAAAGGAGTATACAATTGCGTCAATGCATGTATCGGAAACATGAAAGAGCATGGAGGGGTTATTATCAACATGGCATCTGTGGCTGCTTCGGTTGGTATTACTGAACGCTTTGCCTACTCAATGACCAAAGGTGCGGTCCTGACAATGACTTATTCCATTGCCAAGGATTATCTGGACTTTGGGATCCGATGTAACAGCATCTCTCCGGGGCGGGTTTTTACTCCTTTTGTTGAAGGATATCTGGAGAAAAATTACCCGGATAAAAAAGAAGAAATGTTTCAAAAGCTTTCGAAAACACAGCCCATAGGAAGAATGGGCAAACCGGAGGAAATAGCCGATTTGGCCCTTTACCTTTGTTCCGAGGAAGCGTCATTTATCACAGGTACCGATTTTCCAATAGACGGGGGATATATAAAATTAAACGGATAATTAATGAAACTAATACGATTTGGACCGGCAGGAAAAGAAAAGCCAGGCATCCAGTTAACTGACGGATCTCGACTGGATGTTTCCATATTTGGTCAGGATTACGATGAGGCCTTTTTCGGAAGTAATGGCATCGAAAAGTTGGCAGAATGGCTGGTAAAAAATAAGGAGAAATGTCCTGTGGTTCCGGTAAATACAAGGCTTGGCCCTCCACTGACAAGACCGTCCAAATTGGTTTGTGTCGGTCTGAATTACGCACAACATGCAGCTGAGAGCGGTATGGCCATTCCACGCGAACCAGTGCTCTTCTTTAAAGCCACATCCGCTATCGTCGGCCCTGATGATGACCTGATTCTGCCGAAAGGGAGTACGAAAACAGACTGGGAAGTGGAACTCGCTTTTGTGATAGGGAAAAAGGCGTCCTATGTAAACGAAGCAAAGTCAATGGATCATGTAGCTGGTTATGTCTTACATAATGATTACAGTGAGAGAGAATTTCAGCTGGAACGGGAAGGCCAATGGGTAAAAGGAAAGAGTAGTGATACATTTGCCCCGATAGGCCCATTTATTGCCAGTGCCGATGAAATAAAGGACCCGCACCAATTGGAATTATGGTTAAAAGTAAACGGTCAAATGATGCAGCAGAGCAGTACTTCCGATTTTGTGTTTGGAATTCCGCATCTCCTCAGCTATATCAGTCAGTTTATGACACTGCTTCCCGGGGATATTGTTTCTACAGGCACCCCTTTCGGGGTTGGACTGGGATTGAAACCGCCGAGGTACCTAAAGCCCGGAGACGTGGTCGAATTGGGTATAGATGGGCTTGGCACCTCCAGACAGCTGGTCAGGGCCTATACCTAGATATGATCCATGATACGGAATGTGCTTCATTTGTTAAGTGGAATAATGACCTGCATGGTTTTCAGCCAGGGTAATCCGCCTGCTCCCGTGGGTCCGCTGCCATCCCAGCGGCAGCTTCTTTGGCATCCACTGGAGTACTACGCCTTCATCCATTTTAATATGAATACCTTTACCAATATGGAATGGGGCAGCGGAAGCGAATCCGCTGATCAATTTAATCCTTCGCAGCTCGACACCAGACAATGGGCCAGGATAGCGAAAGAGGCAGGAATGAAGGGAATCATCCTGACTGCAAAGCATCATGATGGTTTTTGCCTGTGGCCTACTACCACTACCTCACATTCGGTTAAGAATTCATCCTGGCAAAACGGGCGTGGTGATGTACTTCGTGATTTATCAGATGCCTGCAAAGAGTACGGGTTAAAGTTAGGGCTTTATCTTTCTCCCTAGGACCGCAATAATAAGGACTATGGGTCACCCGCCTATGTGGAAATCTTTCACACCCAGCTCACGGAGATTCTTAGTAATTATGGAGACATTTTTGAAGTGTGGTTTGATGGCGCCAACGGAGGCTCAGGATATTATGGCGGTGCGAATGAAACAAGGAAAATTGACAGCCGTTCCTATTATGAGTGGGACAAGGTAACGCAAATTGTCAGGGACATGCAACCTGCCGCGGTTATTTTCAGTGACGGAGGTCCTGATATCAGATGGGTGGGAAATGAAGATGGCATTGCTAATGAGACCAATTGGTCCATCATGCGCAGGGGGGAGATCTACCCGGGTTGGCCCCGATATGCAGAATTGCGGTCCGGTCACCCGGATGGTACGCACTGGTTGCCAGCCGAGGCTGATGTTTCCATAAGGCCGGGGTGGTATTACCACCCTGCCGAAGATCATCAGGTGAAATCATTGCCCGTGCTACTTGATATCTATTATGGATCGGTTGGCAGGAATGCCTCGCTGCTCTTGAATTTACCCGTGGATCAACGGGGGTTGGTCCATGAAAAAGATGCGCAACAACTCATGGCCCTGAAGTCGCAATTGGATAGGGATTTCGAATTGGATCTGGCCAGAGGGGGCGAGGCGACTGCCTCTCAGGTGCGCGGTAACACCCTGGAATTTGCCGCAGGAAACGTCAATGACGGGGACCCGGAAACCTACTGGACCACAAATGATACCACTGTTTCCGCCTCTCTTACCCTGACCTTTGATGCGGAGGTGGAAATGAATCGATTAATGCTCCAGGAGTATATTCCGCTGGGGCAACGTGTTCAGGATTTTTCCATAGAAGTGAAAGATTCAGGGCAATGGAAAGAGATTGACAGGCAGACCACCATGGGATATAAAAGGATCCTCAGGTTTGAGGCGGTCAGGACCGGTCAAATCCGAATCAACATCCTTAAGTCAAAGGGCCCTCCGCTACTCTCCAATGTCCGGATATTCAATGCGCCGAATGTACTCAGTGAACCTGCCATCCGCCGGACCAGGGAAGGCCTGGTTTCTATTGATGTTCCGGATAAAGAGTTAGATCTTTATTATAACGCGGGAGAGGCGCAGAATGCCGGACCCTGGAAAACCTACGACCAACCCTTTACGGTAACAGGTCCGACTGTTGTCCGGGCGATAGCCGTAGATCCTGAGGGTCCTGACAGCACTGCGGTGGTGAAACGGTATTTTGATGTGTCTAAACAGGGCTGGAAGGTGCTAAAGATCAGTGCAGGGGATAAACCTGAGGCCTACAAAATGATGGACGATGATCCGGACACTTTCTGGGCATCGCCTGAAGGAAGCCAGCTTCCGCAAGATATCACCATCGACCTTGGAAAAATAGAGGTGATTCGTGGCTTTACTTACTGGCCAATGCAGGAGCGATATTCTTTTGGTGTTATAACGGATTATGAATTGCTGGGAAGTACAGATACTAAAAACTGGAAGGTTTTGTCTTCAGGGGAATTCGCTAACATTGCCAATCATCCTGTCGAGCAAAGTAAATCAATTGCTCCCGTACCAGTCAGATTCCTTACCTTAAGGGCGCTGAAAGTCAATGGAGATGGGACCAGGGTCTCGATAGGTGACTTCGGAATACTGACAACAATGGAATAAGGGAATGGATCTTCACTTACAGGATAAAGTCATTATAGTTACAGGGGGAGCCAAGGGAATTGGCCGGAGCATCAGCTTGTTGCTCGCGCAGGAAGGGGCCATTCCCGCAATCATAGGAAGAAATGCCGGGGATCTGCTCAATGTCAGGGACGAAATCAGGAAGGCAGGGGGCCGATGTTTTCATTTTGTGGCCGAATTAACTGACCCTGGACAATGCGCCGAAGCAGTTAAGGCGGTAATAGAAACTCTCAACCGCATAGATGGCCTTGTAAACAATGCAGGAGTAAATGACGGCGTAGGTCTGGAACATGGGAATTATGAGGATTTTACGCAATCAATTCATCGCAATCTCTCGCATTACTATCTTATGGCACATTTAAGTCTTCAGGAGCTCAAAAAAACCCATGGGACCATTGTTAATATCGGTTCCAAAACTTCATTTACCGGGCAGGGAGGCACCTCCGGATATGCTGCGGCCAATGGCGGCAGAAGCGCCCTGACACGTGAATGGGCGGTGGAATTGCTGCCCTATGGAATCCGTGTTAATGCCGTTATCGTAGCAGAATGCTATACGCCCCTTTATGAAAAATGGATTCGCAATTTTGAAGACCCGGAGGCCAGACTGGAACAGATTACAAACAAAATACCTTTGGGGAAACGAATGACCTCGCCGGAAGAAATCGCAGATATGGTGGCCTTCCTTCTTTCCGGAAAGGCAGGCCATACCACCGGTCAGCTTATTTTCGTGGATGGGGGCTATACACATCTTGACCGCGCCCTGAGCTGATAATAAAACCCGTATGAAATATGCTAACCAGCCCCCTGTCATCGCAAGAAGTATGCTACTTCCTTTTTTGCTGATCACTTCTCTTTTTGCATTATGGGGATTTGCAAATGACATCACCAACCCTATGGTTTCGGCGTTCAAAAAGGTACTGGAACTTAATAATACACAGGCCTCATGGGTCCAGGCCGCGTTTTACGGGGGGTATTTCACAATGGCCCTTCCCGCCGCTTATGTGGTTAAAAGATTTTCCTATAAGGCCGGCATCCTGTCCGGGCTTGTTTTATATGCTGTCGGGGCCCTGCTATTTTACCCTGCGGCCGCGCTTGAGAATTACTATTTTTTCCTGATTGCCCTGTATATTCTGACTTTTGGACTGGCTTTCCTGGAGACCACCGCCAATCCTTATATCCTAGCCATGGGTGCCGAGGAAACGGCTACCAGGCGACTGAATCTTGCCCAGGCTTTCAATCCTTTAGGGGCACTATCCGGTCTGATGGTCGCCCAGGTATTTATTCTGGGAGCTCTGCAATCCGATGACCTTGATTCGAATGGAAAAAGTATATATGAAACCCTTAACCCACCGGCTAAAGCAGCTATTATGACGGCCGATCTCGCCGTTATCAGTAAACCTTATATAGCGTTGGGCGGATTTGTGATTCTCATGTTTATTCTGATTTCCCTGATTAAAATGCCGCGAAGCAAGGATGTCAGCCCGGAAACCGGCATGTGGGGGTCCATAAAAAGGATTTTTCGCCTTGAGCGCTTCGTGGGTGGGGTGATTACACAGATGTTCTACGTAGGTGCTCAGATCATGTGCTGGACCTACATCTATCAATACGCTGAAAATTTGGGCATCAATAATCAGGAAGCTGTATATTATGCCTATACCGCGCTGGGGATTTTCCTGGGGGGCAGATTTTTGTTTACCTACCTTTTGAACTATATCAATTCGGGAAAACTGCTGATGATTCTCGCCCTCCTTGCTGCAGGGTGCTGTCTGGGGGCTATTTTTATAGAAGGGATGGGTGGTCTGTACAGCCTGGTGATGATTTCCTTTTGCATGTCACTCATGTTTCCGACCATTTACGGTATTGCCCTGACAGGTCTCGGTGATGATGCTAAAACTGCTTCTGCATTTCTGGTCATGGCAATTGTAGGAGGTGCATTCATGCCCATTTTACAAGGTCTTATTCTTGATATAGGTGGAATTGCTTACGATGATATTCGAATTGCCGGTGTTGCAGAGGTAAATTTCTCCTTTATCCTGCCACTACTTTGCTTTTTGGTAGTGGCCGCTTACGGTTTTAGGACCCTGCGAAAATATTCAGTAGGTTAGCATTAAAGGATTTAACTATGGGCAGGATATCGGATATATCATTTGATCAGAACTATCCCTCCGTAGAGGACCTCCGCGCTAAGGCGCGCAGGCGTATTCCGAGATTTGCTTTTGAATACCTCGACGGCGGATGCAATGAGGATGTCAACCTCCATAAGAATACTGCAGAGATCCGTGGCTTAGAGTTACTCCCCAAATATCTCGACGCGTATTCTGGGCCTGATTTGCAAACCACTTTGTTCGGACATACCTATGCTGCACCATTCGGAATTGCTCCGGTAGGACTTCAGGGACTTATGTGGCCCAATGCTGCTGAGATACTGGCCTCAGCCGCCCATCGGCATAACATCCCGTTTATTCTGAGCACTGTCACTACCAGCAGCATTGAACGGATCAGTGAACTGACGGAGGGCAGGGCCTGGTTTCAGTTGTACCATCCCTTGGAGAACAGCGTGTGTGATGACCTGATCAAACGGGCGGAAGCAGCCCGTTGTCCGGTGCTGGTGCTGCTCTGCGATGTGCCTACCTTCGGTTTCAGGCCGAGAGATATCCGCAACGGCCTCTCCATGCCACCAAAAATGAGTGTCAGGAATATCATGCAGATCCTCGGCAAACCCGGATGGGCCATGCGAACTTTGAAATACGGGCAACCGGGTTTTAAAACACTGACACCCTATATGCCAAAAGATCTGAATCTTATGCAACTGGGCAAGTTTCTGGACGAATTGTTTTCCAAGCGTATGCATTCGGATAAAATCGCGCGCATTCGAGATCTCTGGAAAGGCAAATTGGTTCTGAAAGGGGTAGCCACAGAAACTGATGCACAAAAAGCCTTTGAACTCGGGCTGGATGGAATCATCGTTTCCAATCACGGAGGCAGACAATTGGATGCGGGAGAATCGGCCATCCAGCCACTTATGCGAATAGCTTCTTTGCAAAGGGACAACTTCACAGTGATGATGGACAGCGGCATTCGCTCGGGACCTGATATTGCCAGAACTCTGGCTGCGGGCGCCCATTTCACCTTTTTGGGACGATCGTTTATGTATGGAGTTGCTGCACTGGGCGATCGTGGAGGCGACCATACCATTTCTCTTCTCAAAACCCAGTTAAAGCAGGTCATGGAGCAATTGGGTTGCGCCCGGATACAAGATCTTCCGGATCATTTGATTCGCAAATAGAAAATCTGAGGCTTCAGAAATTAGTAACGAGCAGCTTTACTTGGCTGTCCACCCGCCATCTACGGTAAGCATGGATCCAACCATATAGCTTCCCGCATCGCTGGCAAGAAAAATGGCCGCACCCTGGATTTCTTTCAATTCTCCCCAGCGGGCCAGGGCCGTGGCACCAACGATGAAATTCTTTGCTTCAGGAGTATCAGCAATGGGAATGTTCATTTCGGTAAGGAACGGGCCGGGGCAGATGGCGTTCACATTGATGTTGAATGTTGCAAGTTCGAGTCCGAGCGCCCTGGTCATCTGCACTACAGCTCCCTTGCTGGAAGCATAGGGTGTACGGTTGGCAAGACCAACCAAGCCTAGTGTGCTGGCAAGGTTGATGATCCTGCCACCCCCATTTGCCTTCATATGCGGGGTGACCGCCCGGCTGCAATTCCATGTGCCTTCCACATTCACCGCCATTACCAATTTAAAATCTGCCGGGCTAAGTTCATCAATGGCCCCTCTGATATTGATGCCGGCACTGTTTATTAGTATGTCAAGACCTCCCAAATCTTTTAGGACCGATGCAACAACCCCTTCCACTGCCGCCGGGTCAGTTACATCGGCGGCATATGCCCTGCTTTGCGTATTAAAATCCTTCTGAAGCCTTTCGGCAGCTGCCTCTCCCTCCCGTAAATTCCTGTTCAGCAGGGCTATCTGTGCGCCGCAGGAAGCAAGACCTGCGGCCATGGCATATCCCAGGCCTTTTGAGCCACCGGTGATCAGGGCAGTCTTTCCTTTCATATCAAAAAGTCGTATTCCGGGTAAGGATGCTGAGCTCATTAGTGTATGAGGTGTTTTTATTAAAGTTCTGTATGATGTCTATTAAATCTCCCGCCCGCTGTTAACGAAACCCGAGGTTTTCCTTGGCATAAGTCAGCGAAATCCTGTTGTTTTCCACCTCAGCCGCCAGCTGCTCATCGGTATCCAGGCCGGATACGACCGGCAGGGGTTGGATCGATTTCTGACTTCGGATATCGTGCAGGTAAGCTGCGAGTTCCCGGGCCGGGATCTCATCAAAGGTTGCCCAGTACTTTTCTGTAAGGCAGGGTATTTTCAATGGATCCCTGGTGATCATTTCAAGATTAAAACGGATTTCCGGTTGATGCTTTTTTATGATCTTAATCATTTGTTCGATGTCCAGATAGCCCGTTCCTAAATTAACTTCTGACATCAGAAAGCCATCTTCATATTCTGTAACCCCCATATCCTTTAAATGCACAGAGTAGGCGTAAGGTGCCAGGGCGGTAACGACTTCCATCGGATCTTCGAGCAGCGAAATATTATTTCCAGTATCAAGTGTGACACCGATCCATTCACTATCCAGAGTTTTTAAAATATCAATCATTTCTTCTATGCGCCAGTCCTTATGGTTCTCTACCGCAAGTTTTACCCGGTGTCTGCGCATAACGGGTTCAGCAAGTTCCAGGGAGGCCACTGAAGATTTGCGGAAATCCAGAAATGTATTCAGCGTTTCAAATGTTTCGTAGCGTCTTCCTGAAAGGCATGCGGTCCTTATTACATCGATCCCGGCAAGTCGGGCACCTTTAACTTCCTTCTCAAAACGCACGAGATCCTGGGTATCTTTAGGTAAACGGATTTGTCCTTCCAAAAACATCCCCAGGGATTCCGCCTGGTTCCTGATGTCAGTGGCAAGAGCAGCATCCCAATTCCTTATCCCCACCTGTACCCCACCGAAACCCAGAGAAGCACAGTGATTGATCATATCCAGTGCACCGGTGAAGGCCGGATACGCAGTGCTTTGTAATTTGCCATTCCAGCGCATCATGTAGGAGGCTTCTGCCACCCCAAAACGGTGTTCCTCAGGGTACATATATAGGGGCATCGCCGGCATGAAGGCTGCCAGAGCCCCTCCCGAAGAATATTGAATAAATGTTCTGCGTTTCATGATGATTGGTTTAACAGCAATACTGCCATTCATACAAGCGTGGCTGGAATCAAAACCAGCCTGCACGGGTTGTTAATAATTAATAGAGGGCACGTCCGCCACTCAGATCATAGGTGAAACCCGTCGTAAAGCTGTTCTGATCGGAAATTATAAAACATGCCATTTCAACAAACTCATCCAGGGTGCCACAGCGTTTCATTGGGATCTTGTCTGTCATATATTTAACCTGCTCCGCAGGCTGTCCGTCAAGAATGGCAGTTCGGATGACCGCTGGCGCAATCGCATTGACCAGGATTCCGGTTTCAGCATATTCTTTCCCCTGAACCTTAGTCATCCCAATAACCGCAGCTTTGGATGCAGAATAAGCGACCATTCCTGCATTGCCGTCTTTTCCTGAGATGGAGGCAATGTGAAGGACCCGGCCGTATTTCTTTTCCAACATGTAGGGAATCACCGCCTTAAAGGTATGGAAGGAACCAAGGACATTGACAGCAAGGACATTTTCAAAATCCGCCCCCTCCACTTCATGACTCCTGATCCCGGTCTTGCCTACGATGCCTGCACAATTCACCAGAATGTCAATCTTTCCTTCCTGCTTTTTAAAATCATCTACCGCCCTGCTGACTTCGGTGAAGTTTGTGACGTCAAGCGCGTATGCCTTTGCCTTTCCTGGATATTTTTCAAGTGTTTTTCGAAATTCTTCCAGGTTCCTGTCCAGGAGACCTACGCTGGCACCGTGAGAAAGGAGGCGTTGAGATAAGGCATTGCCCAGCCCGTTGGCTGCTCCTGTGATAATGGCTGTTTTCTGATCCCACTGAGTGCTCATCTATTATAGTTTTTTACGATTTCTTTCTCCGATGTGTAATTCTGCCGGAACGCAGCGGAATTCGAATAAAAGTAACAAAAGTATTTTACAGTTGAGAATGGATAGCGGATGGATTCGCAGAAATAAAAAGGCACGCCATTTTGTTAACTGCCCTAAAGATGATACCTTGATTCCTTCTAATAAAAACACGTAGATTTAAACCAGGCTATTAATAAATGTAAAGCTGTCGATAAGTGGATAAAGAAAAAGCATCAAAGCCAAAGTTAAGGAGTCAGGATTGGTTCGACCCGGAGGATGAAAAATCGGGATTTATTCATCGTTCCTGGCTTCGCAACCAGGGATATCCGGATGACTATTTCCGTGGGAGACCCGTTATCGGGATATGTAATACCTGGTCAGAACTTACCCCATGCAATGGGCACCTACGCGAGTTTGCCGAATTTGTAAAGCGTGGGGTACTGGAAGCAGGAGGTGTGCCTTTTGAATTTCCGGTGACAAGTACCGGAGAAACTATCATGAGGCCGACCGCTATGCTTTTCCGAAACCTGGCCAGCATGGATACGGAAGAGTGTATACGTGCCAACCCACTTGATGGGGTTGTGCTCCTCACAGGCTGCGATAAGACCACGCCTTCAACAGTGATGGGAGCGTGCAGTGTAGATCTGCCGACCATTGTTGTTCCCGGTGGTCCTATGCTCAACGGAAAATACCGCGGAGAACGAATAGGGTCGGGCACTTTTGTATGGACACTTAAGGACAAGATTAAGAATGAGGGTTTTACGCCTGAAAATCAGGTTGAAGCCGAGATATGCTCCGCAAGAAGTGCGGGCCACTGCATGACCATGGGCACCGCCTCCACCATGGCCTGTATGGTGGAGTCGCTGGGTTTGACTTTGCCCGGAGCAGCGGCTATTCCTGCGGTTGATTCCAGAAAAAAAGCGCTTGCCCAACTCTCAGGCAGACGTATTGTCGAAATGGTAAAGGAAGACCTGAAGTTGTCTAAAATACTGACCAGGGAGGCTTTTGAAAATGCGATCATGCTGAACGCTGCCGTTGGAGGTTCAACAAATTTTATCATCCACCTGCAGGCCATAGCGGGTCGGATCGGGGTGCCGCTTGAACTCAGGGATTTTGATACCCTGGGAAGTCGTATTCCCTTGCTCGTCAATCTGATGCCTTCAGGGAATTTTCTTATGGAAGATTTTTTTGATGCCGGCGGTCTGCCCGTAGTGATACATCAAATGAAATCATACCTTCATAATGAGGCAATTACCGCCAACGGGAAACCGATTGGCGAAAACAATAAGTTGGCGGAGTGCTTTAACACAGAAGTCATTGCCTCTCTTGAGAAGCCCTTTCTGGAAAATGCCGGAATCGCCGTGCTGTATGGCAACCTCTGCAAGGATGGTGCAGTCATCAAACCGTCGGCCGCCACCCCCAAATTAATGACCCACCGCGGAAAGGCCGTTGTATTTGAGACCATTGAGGAGTTTCTAAAGTCGGTAGACCAACCGGATCTGGATATTGATCAGGATAGCATTATGGTACTCAAGGGCGTAGGACCTGTGGGCTATCCGGGGATGGCAGAAGTAGGCAATATGGACCTGCCTGAGAAACTCTTGAAAAAAGGTATTAAGGATATGGTCAGGATTTCTGACGGGCGCATGAGCGGTACCGCTTTTGGCACTGTAGTACTGCATGTCTCTCCGGAATCGTCTGTCGGGGGCGTTTTAGGGCTGGTGGCCACAGGTGACTATATCGTGTTGGATGTCCCGAACAGAAAACTACATCTCGAAGTGAGCGACGAAGAACTTGCCAGAAGGAAAGCGGCCTGGTCCCCACCAAAACCTATGATGGAAAGGGGATATGTCAGCCTTTATACGAAAACGGTTCAGCAGGCCCATCTGGGAGCTGATCTGGATTTTTTGACAGGGAAGTCAGATGCCAACGTCACCAGAAATGCGCATTAAACCAAATTTAAACCACCAATGATATCCATCCTTTTACTCCTGCTCAGTGTATTGATTATTATCGTCCTCACTGTGAAATGGCAGGTCCATCCTTTTCTTGCCCTGCTTGGCGCAGCCATATTTTTTGCGCTATTCTCAGAAATGAGTTTAGAGACCCTCGTACAATCAATAAATGACGGGTTTGGGGGCACGCTCGGCAAAATTGGTATTGTTATAGTCCTGGGGGTGATCATCGGGGCGTTTCTGGAGCAAACAGGAGGGGCCTTTAAGCTGGCGGAAGTGGTTTTGAGGGTGATAGGTAAAAACCGGGTCCACGAGGCTATGGGTATTGTAGGTTTTATAGTGTCTATTCCGGTTTTCGCAGACAGCGGATTCATCATCCTGAATCCACTCAATAAAAGCCTTAGCAAAAGAGCGGGTCTCTCTATAGTCGGTACTGCCACTGCTCTTATTCTCGGACTCATGATAACGCATGTCCTGGTGCCGCCCACTCCGGGACCTATAGCTGCCGCCGGGATTATCGGAGCCGATGTCGGACTTGTAATGCTGGTTGGGTTGATCATCGGAATGATTGTCCTGATCCCTGCGATTATCTATTGTAAAAAAATGGGCGCACGTCACTACATTGATCCTAACCCTGATATTTCCCCTGAACTCATCCAGCAAAAGATCAGCGAGGCCCCCGGGGCTTTTAAATCTTTTCTACCCATCCTCGTTCCCATTCTGTTAATTGTCGGGAAGTCCCTCATGGATTTCAATCTGACGGAGGAACAAGCCGACGCGGGTTGGGTAAAGCTCATCAGTTTTGTAGGATCCCCGGTCATCGCCCTGCTGATTGGAATGATTTTCGCATTTCTGCTCCCCAAAAAACTGGACAGTGAATTACTATCCACTACGGGATGGGTAGGCAAAGCCCTTATGGACGCTTCCAATATCCTGCTGATCACCGGGGCGGGAGGCATCTTTGGCACCATCCTTCAAAACAGCGGTATTGCGGCTACGCTTGCAAATACCCTTTCCACCGCAAATCTTGGGATCTGGCTTCCATTTCTTCTCTGTGCAGCCATAAAAACTGCTCAGGGATCCTCGACAGTTGCGTTGATAACCACCGCTTCCATCATTGCCCCATTACTGGCAACCATGGGCTTCAGTACAGAGATCGATAAAGCGCTGATCGTAGCGGCAATAGGGGCAGGAGCGATGGTCGTTTCTCATGCCAATGACAGTGGTTTCTGGATCCTTACACAGTTTTCGGGGATCGATGTAAAGACAGGTTACAGGGTATATACCCTTGGAACACTGATTGTAGGTTGTCTGGCAGCCTCCGTCGTATTCCTCGCAACCTTTCTGTTCTAGACATTATTGCATGTGTTCCCCCGCCGAAACATTTAAATTTTACCATCAACACTTTAAAAAAAGGGGAATTCATCTATGTTATGGCCCATGGATTTGTGCCTGTCTTGTAGGGGGCATTTTATCATGCGAACAATCTAAAGAAGCAGCTGCGATTTTATCCCCTGAGGAAGCTTTGTCATCCTTTATACTTGCCGATCCGAATCTTGACATTCAATTGGTGGCAGCAGAACCACTGGTGCAGGATCCGGTGGCCATCTCCTTTGACGGCGCTGGCCGGATGTGGGTGGTGGAGATGCTGGGATTTATGACAGATATTGAGGGTACCGGGGAAAAAGATCCGAGCGGAAGAGTATCCGTCCTCTTTGATGATGACAAGGACGGGCGTATGGATCGGAGCATCATTTTTCTGGACAGTCTGGTGCTTCCCAGAGCGATAGCGCTGGTAGAAGGGGGCATCCTGGTTTCGGAGAATATCCCTTTGTGGTTTGCCAATGATATAGACGGCGATTTTGTGGCGGATCGCAAAGTGCTTGTAGATTCGACCTACGGAGGGCTGGGTATGCCCGAACATTCGGCAAATGGGCTTTTGCGGGGGATTGATAACTGGTACTATAATGCCAAATCCAAATACCGCTATAAACCGGTTGAAGGGCAGTGGATTAAGGAGGAAACAGAATTCAGAGGGCAATGGGGGATCTCCCATGACAATGCAGGCCGACTTTTTTATAACTATAACTGGTCACAGCTTCATGCTGATCTTGTGCCTCCCAATACACTTCAAAAAAATACGCACCATAGTCCGACCAGCGGGATCGATCATGGACTGACCCTTGAAAGAGCGATCTTTCCCGTCCGCAGTAACACGGCAGTCAACAGAGGCTATGTCCCGGGCACCCTGGATGAAGAGGGAAGGCTTCTGGAATTTGCATCGGCATGCGGTCCGCTGGTTTATCGTGGAGATGTGCTTCCAAAGGATTATTCGGGCATGGCATTTATCTGTGAACCAACGGCTAATTTGATCAAACAGAATGCCATCATCGAAGACGGATTTATGCTCAGGGCAGAAGGTGTGTATGAAAATAAGGAATTCCTTGCGTCTACCGATGAACGGTTCCGGCCTATATCATTGGCATCAGGGCCTGATGGAGCCTTGTATATAGTCGATATGTATAAAGGGATCATACAGCATGGGCCGTATATGACCCCGTATTTAAGGGAAGTCACACTGGCACGAGCGCTTGACAAGCCTATTCATATGGGCAGGATCTGGCGTATCACTCCCAAAAACCAAAGACCCCGTGACTGGCCTGATCTTACGAATGCATCGGCGTCTGAACTTGTCAGCCATCTCGGGGATGCCAATGGCTGGACCCGGGATATGGCTCAGCGATTGCTTGTAGATCTGGGGGATCTTACGGTACTGGACGAATTAACCCAACAAATCACAACAGGAAATCCCATGGCGCAGCTTCACGCCTTATGGACCATGGAAGGTCTTGGAGTGGAAGATCCGGAGGTATTTTTCAATGCCTTGGAGACAGGAGACGCAAAGGTCGCTGCCGCTGCTCTCAGGCGCCTCATTGTACTGCTTCCATATGATCGTACCATCAAGCCCAAACTTGAGCAATTTATCACCGGTAAATATAAAGATGCAGATCCTTTTTTAAAATTGCAAATCATCCTCTCTGCTAATGAACTGGATGCATCTGTGGCGATCCCTTTAGCTACGGATTTCCTGGAATCCTTCGGATCGTTGCCTGTGGCCAGAGATGCCGTCCTCAGTTCCCTACAGGATCGCGAATTACTTCTGCTGCAACGTCTTTTGAAAAGTTCCGGGTCACCTGTTTATCAGCAGTCAAGGGAAATTTTTCTTGAAATGCTGGCGACGGCGATAACAAACAAACGGGAGCATACAGGAATCCAAACAGTCCTCAGGGAAATCGAAAACACACGGGATAGCGCACAGGTCTGGATCAGGGATGCCCTTGCCAACGGCATTTTAAATGCGAGGGAATCCACAAAGCCGGGACCCATACAGCTGGACCGGATGCCGGAATTGTTTCGAAGGAGTGATTCTTTCGGCGCTGACAATGAGGTCCAGTTGACTTTGTTAAAGGACAGGTTCAGCTGGCCCGGCAAGGCTCTCGATCCATTGCCTGACAAGGTAAAGGCAGACTTTGATAAAACCCTGTACGCAGGAGGCCGACAGCCTTTTTTGAATCTGTGTGCCAGTTGTCACGGTACACAGGGCGAAGGCATGAAGCGGTTTGCTCCACCCCTCAGGAATTCAGAATGGGTAATCGGGGAGGATTACAAGCTCGCCATGATACTGTTGCACGGAATGGAAGGTCCCGTCTCTGTCAACGGAAAGGAATATGGGATTCCGGACATTCTGCCGGAGATGCCTTCGTTTTCTACCTTGCAGAATGAGGAGATCGCGGCTATTGCCACTTACATCCGAAATTCCTGGGGCAATACCGCTTCAGGGATAGCTCCGGGAGCCGTGGGACAAGTTCGTTTCCGAACCCAGGGCAAAATCAGCCCCTGGAAAGAGGCTGAACTGGATACGGTTACCTTTGATAAGGAGTTATAAATCCTGATGGCATATTCCTGGTAATGATCCTAAGGTGTGGAATCTGGTCAAATTCAATTAACAGCAGCTAAAAAAATATACATGCAAAAAACAAAAAGACATTGTCTGGCCCTAGATCTAAAAGATGACGCGGATTTGATTAGTGCCTATGAGGAATATCACAGGCAGGTGTGGCCTGAAGTTCTTGAAAGTTTGGGGGATTCTGGAATTACCTATATGGAAATATACAGGGTATCCAATCGTCTGTTCATGATCCTGGAGGTGGGAGCCGATTTTTCGTTCCCAAAAAAAGCAAGTAAGGATGCGGCCAACACAAGGGTCATGGATTGGGAAACACTCATGTGGAAATATCAGCAGGCTTTACCTATTGCCAAACCCGGAGAAAAATGGCTCCCAATGGCCAAGATTTTTGAATATCCTGTGAAAGACTGACCCGTTAAGGACGCTGAACAGGATGCGCTTTCATTAATTCCTCGGCCCTATAAAAATCCTCCTTGCCGGCTATTGATTCCCGAACCAATTTTACGGTCTCAGGGTGAATGGCCGGGGCTTTGTTTCCAAAAGTATTGCGCACATACGTGAGTACGGAGGCGACATCTTCGTCATTTAGCATTCCACCGAAAGGGGTCATAGGTACCTGCCCCGGATATATTTTTCCTTTTACTTCGATGGGTCCAATAAGTCCCTTCAGGGTCAGTTTGATCAGTCGCTCTTCATTCCCAATCACCCAATCCGTTCCGTCAAGCGGTGGAAACTGCGAAGCACTCAGGCCTTTTCCGTCAGGCTGATGGCAGGTCATGCAAAATCCTTCCTGTTGATAGATCTCTTCCCCTTTGACAAACAATTCAAGATCCCGGCCTTCCAGATCTGTTTTTGTCTTACGCGTGCCGGCTTCTTCAAGGACACTATGGCCTTCTAAATGAGCAAGTGCCGCCTCATAGGGTTGTTGCATCCAATCGTCCATAGGGAAATCTCCGGTTCTTTTTACAATGGGGATACCTGTCTCCGGATTGAGCCAGGAGGCCGCAACCATTGCTGCCAGACGTACCCTGGGGTTCTCGTCCCCTGCGGCTTGCATTAAAAGAGTCCCCTGCTCAGGAATCTGATGTCCGGTATAACGTAGTACACCTACCGCAGCCGCACGTGCCCGATAGTCCTTCGCCCCAAGTAGTTGTTTCAACAGTTCCTTGTCGACCTGATTTAATCCCCAGCTTACCCATAACGCCTCCAAAAGCTGGTGCTCGTAGCCGGGAGCTTCTGAATCCAGACCACCTACCCATTGTTTAAGCTTATCGAGGACCTCCCCGGGATCTCGTCCCCGTAATTCGCGTCGGGTTCTATAACGGCTTCGGTATTCAGGGAGTTTGAGGTTTTCCAATAATTCAGCGATAGAGGCGTCTGCGATTTTAGCAGGAGTCACCAGGGGTCTGTTTGGATACGTCATACGGTAAATTCTACCATGTACATGGTCCCTTAGCGGATCCCGGGCATTATGCTGCATATGACCGATCAGGACATTGTGCCAGTCAATGATATACAAGGATCCATCCGGCGCGAATTCCATATCAACCGGCCTGAAATTGGGGTCCGTGCCGGTGAGCAGATCCTTTCGCCAGGTACTTACATAACCCGCAGAGGCTGGATCATCCGTCAACGTATGTTGTTTGGTGCCCAGAAAACCTATCGTATTATTTATAAGCAGATCGCCCTGAACTTCATCGGGAAAATGACGGCTCGAAATAAATTCCAGCCCGGAAGTGGGCCGTACCAAATGCTCCGTTTGAATCAGGTTTTTCGGAAGGGGAGAGGATTCCCCATATCTGGGCTTAATAGTACCCGGCATCATCCACGTCACATCAGGTCCCGAGGTATGACAAAAAAAGTCCTGACCCCAGTCGTCAAAAGCGATCCCCCACGGATTTGGAATGGATAACTGTGCAGTTCTTTCCAGGTGGCGGCGTTTCGGGTTATAGCGGTAAAAACCTCCATTGGTAGCCCGGACAGGGCCATATGCCGTTTCTACATTGGTATGAAGAAATACCCCTTCTCCCATATAGATTGCGCCTGAAGGATCTGCACAAAAAGCACTGATCGCATGGTGGGTATCATGATCGTCAAAACCACTGAGGACAATTTCCATGTCGTCTGCCATGTCATCTCCGTTGGTATCTTTATATAATATCAGGTTGGTTCCCTGAGAAACATAAACCCCTTCCGGAGCAAATTCAAACCCAATGGCAAGATGCAGGCTATCAACAAATACGGTCTGCTTATCTGCCTTGCCATCTCCATCGGTATCTTCCAGGATCAGTAATTTATCATTAGGTTTAGGATCTCCAGGCTTGTAATGCGGATAACCAGGCATCACCCCAACCCATAACCTGCCACGATTATCAAAGGAAAGTTGAGAGGGGTTTGCCAAATCAGGGAATTCTACTTCCGAAGCAAATAATTCCAGCTTGTATCCTTTGGCCGTTTTTAATTTGGAAAGTGCGTCCTCCCCGTAAAGGTATTCCGGATTTCCGTTGTTGTCCCCGGGATTATAATTGGTGGTCACCGGCGGAAGGATTAAAGTTCGGGCATCCGCTGCTGTCAGATCATAGGTTTTGCCATGAGCGGCATTCCAAATGGCGGAATCACGGATTTGGGTCATTTCCCTTATTTTTTCAACTTCTGCAGGATAATTATCCGGTCCGAAGGGATCAAACCTGCGGCCATAGGCATGGACACCATTGGGAATCTTAAAATCATTATGCCAGTACCAGTTTTTTTCCATTACTGCATTATGTACCATTTTCCGGTTTCTTTCGGCAGCGGGGGATCCTTCTCCAAAAATCCGGTCGGCCAGAAAGCCGGCAAAGATCCTATAGCCCTTATCGTTGAGCTGAAAGCCATCCTGGGTCAGTGCATCCCCGGCTTCATCGTACCACTTTTGACTGGGGTGAAAGGCATCCACAAAAAGGACACTATCCTTTTCTGCCACCTCTTTCATCGCCTGGGTATACAGAGCGAGATTTTCATTTTCCTTCAGGCCGTCTGGTACATCCATTTCCGATGACATGTTTTCAAAAGCGATAGGGGAGACGAGGGCCAGTTTTGGTTTGTTCCGCCCATTGTAATTTTGACTGAGGGTATGTTTGATAAACGCGTCAAGTTCACTTCTGTATCTTTCCAGGCCGTCAGGACCCTGAAAAGATTCATTGTATCCAAAGAAGGCAATTATAATATCTGCCTTTAGCCTGGTCAGCCATTCATCTTCCGTCTCAAAGTGTCCGATGCTGCCTGAATTTTGGGCGAGTTCCGGCTGGAACTCCTCAGCCCCCGGAAAGGCCCAGGGGACGTTGCGTGAAGAATGAGGTCTGAATCCAGGCGTATTTCCGCCATCGCACATATTTCTTATAAAAAGAAGGCTGTCCGGGTAACGCAATTGAAGTTCCGTTTCGAAATGTCCGAAATTGAGCATCCGTGATCCCAGGTTATTTCCGATAAGAAGGATATGCTCCTGTTTTCTGAGCGGCATCTTATTCTCATTTTTCCCGCCGCAGGAGACGAAAAAAAGGCACAAGATGGAGCCTGGGATCAACAATAAAGTTCGGTTTTTAAATAAATACATGTTCAGAAAATTCATTGTGTTGTATTCTTATATTCGATATGCCTGCCTTCGGAAATGGACTGTTCACAAGCCTCAATGATATGCTGGCAGGCAATGGCATCCTGTAGGGTAGAAAGGCTTTCTTTGCCTTCACGCAACACCTTATTTACAAAATGTGTGGTGGTGTTTTTGATCGATTCCGGATACGCATAATAAGTTTGTGAATGGGCACCATTTGGTTGATTGATCACCCAGTCCCTGTAGCTGTAGCGGGTACTTCCTTTGGTTCCTATTATTTTGATCATGCATGTCCAGGGATCCCCTGCATGGTCGTCTCCTGCGAAACTGGCACAGAGATGACTAAGCGCACCGTTCTTCATCTGCATGGTAGCCATGGAGAGATCCTCCTGGGGAGCAATAGTAGCATCAGAAGTGTGTTTCATACAGGAAATCATCCTGGGAAGCCCCATTAGGTAGATCATGGTATAGGTGTGGTGGGTGAGGATCTGTCTGATAACACCCGGATACCGCGCCCTGATTTCATGAGCATGTCGGATATTGTACATCATGTAAAACTGGGTGATCGGACCGAGTTGTCCATTCTCAATCAGGGATTTGGCACGGAGGATCCCGGGTTCATAAATATAGTTGTGCACCGGCATGCAATGCACCCCTGCTTTTTGCACGGCCGAATGCATTTTTTCAAGTTCCGCAATATTCGCTCCGGCGGGCTTCTCCACGAGGACATGTTTTCCAGCCGCCGCTGCCCTCAAAGTATATTCACAATGTGTTTCCATATTGGTGAGGATACAGACCGCATCTATTTCAGGATCATTCAAAAGCGAGTCGACCGAATCATAGGTTGAGCATCCGTATTTCCTCGCCTTTTCAACTCCTTTTTCAGCAGTCCTGTTCCATAGTCCCGCCAATTCCGCACCCGGCAAACTATTGATTGCCTCCGCATGCAGGTCGGCCACATCTCCGGCTCCAAGTAATCCTATGCGTATGGTTTTCATGCGCTTTCCTTTGAAGTGGCCAGCAGTCCGGCTCTTGCCATTTTTTGAAATTCCAAAAGTGTTTTACCAATTCCCTCCGCAATGGGGGTCAGGGGCAGATTCCGGAAATCCTGTTCAATTTTTTCATGACTAAGATCGGATACGAACAGGTTGGGAGGCGCATTTTTTGCAACCGAAAGGCTTGTAAACTCCTCCATTCCAAGCTTTGAAGCCTCACGCCTGGCCATATCGAGAAATTCTGTGATCGGAATGGTCTCTCCTTTGATATTGAATACACCAAATCCCTTGAAGGTTTCCATGGTACAGGTGGCGAAGTGCATGCCGACATCTTCCACAAAATGATAATTCTCTCTGCCGCCGTAAGGCATTTGAAAAGGCATTAACTTCCCACGGGCCGCCCCCATCGCAATGGCTTTCAGAGCATTGGTTGGCGCCGCAGTCATGCCCTTGTCTCTGCCCTTACCATACGTTGTGTTAAGTCGAAGGCATATGGTGGGGATTGCTGTTTTTTCATAAAATAGGCGTGCAAGATGTTCCCCGGCAAGTTTCCATATCCCGTAATGATTCGGAGGTGCCAATGGCACATCTTCTGTAATCCCCGAGTTGGGATACATCGCTCTCATTCCGTATACTGCGGCGGAGCTGGCAAAAAGCAAACGCTGAAGGCGGGGTAGCCGTTCTGCGGCATCCAGTAAGGCCATAGTCCCTCCGGTATTGATTTCCATTCCGCGCAAGTGGTGGGCGGAGCAATCAGGACTTTGGTAGGCGCCTAAGTGAATGATGTGTGTTGGATTGATCTCTATGAGACTGGCGGCTAAAGCTGCGTAGTCTGATACATCCAACCTGACAAATTCGAGGCGGGAATCCATTGGGGGATCCAGCCATAGATTCAGGGATTTTGAACTGCCGGACCTGCTGGCAACGATAATCTTACCGACATGTTCTGATTGCAGGAGTTTGTAAATGGTCACGGAGCCTATACATCCAGTCCCCCCGGTGATGAATATGGTATGCATTTTTGATTATTATATTTAGTTGAAGGCCCGACCGTCTAATTCATTTTTATCACCGCCTTCATATTGAGGGCCTGTATTGATTCCTTAAAAGCTTTGTCAATATCACTGAACGGATAAATATTCATGTAATGCCTGGCGGGAAATACCCCGGTAAGGAGTAATTTCTGAGCCACCATATAGTCTTCCCGGCAGGATCCCATGGAACCCTTTATGTTTAATGATGTTCTGGTAAGGTGTGTTGCGTTGATAGCCACATCAACGGGGTAGGTGGCAATGACACAGATATCCCCTTCCGGCCGAACCACTGAAATTGCTTCTGTAAGTACCTGAGGCACTCCGGAACATTCTATCAGCAGATCTACTTTGCCGGCAGATCCGAAAGGAATGCCATGAGCGTCGGTTGGTCGGGCTTCAAGTTGTTTTTTTAAAGGGTTTTCGGGAGATACTATGGTGGTCATAAAATCTCGCTCGCCCGCAATGCGGAGCCTGATATCTCTGTCCTGAGCTACGCCTGTGACAAGAACCCTCGCTCCGGCGGCTCTTGCCAGTTCGGCAGCCATCAGGCCAATAATACCGCAACCTGTGACCACAACATCCTGTCCGGGTTTGATATGGCATTTATGATGAAGGGCGTTTACCACCACCGATAGCGGTTCCACAAGGGCTCCCTGTTCTGGCGTAAGTCCCTGTATTAATGGAACCACACGATCTGTCTCAAGTACTACCTGCTGTCCGAAACCTCCGTTTCTGTGAAACCCGATGATCTCTTTGGACGGACAGAGATTCCATTTGGAAACACAGCACGCCGGGCAAGCCTCGTCGCGGCAGCCGAGCATGGCCAGGGGCGTAAAGATATCCCCCACTTTCAGGTCCCCATGATCACCGGGACCAAATTCCAAAATTTCCGCACTGAACTCATGTCCTATGATCCTTGGTCTTTGCACCCAGTCAAAATTCGGTTTCCCGAGGGTGGCACTATTGTCAGAACCGCAAATACCTGTGAATAAGGTTTTGGCCCTTAATTCTCCCGTCTGCAGCGCCGGAAGTTCCAATTCGACTACCGCCGTGTTGGCGGTAAGCGCTTTTCCTGAAGCCACGGAAATGGCTTCCCTTCCATTCAAACAAAAGCCCTGTAAAGATGAATTCATCTTATTTGCAGTTATATAATAATATGGTTGCAGAATCAATTGTTACTTCCTTCGCGAATACTTCAGGAAGTCCGTTGTTGTTATATTTTACCGGGTTTATTCCTTCCAGTTGACCCCGGTTGTTTTCCAGCTTTTCGTTTTGGCCGAATCTAATACGGCTTCACAAACTTTCTGGGTTTCCTGGGCCTGGCTGAAGGTAGGGAAACATTGTGTATTGTCCTCGAGGCACTTAAAAAAATCGGCTATATGATGGATAAAGCTGTGTTCGTATCCGATGGAGAGACCGGGAACCCACCATTTGTCCATGTAAGGCTGATCGCTATCCGTAACATGTATGGAACGCCAGCCGCGTTCAACAGAATCATTGCGGTGATCAAAATATTCCAGCCGGTTGAGGTCGTGAAGATCCCATTTGATGGAGGCATGCTCCCCGTTGATCTCAAAGGTATATAGCGCCTTGTGGCCACGTGCATAGCGGGTCGATTCAAAAACGCCCAGGGAACCATTTTTAAAATGGCAATGGAAAATACAGGCATCATCGATACCCACCTTTTGCATTTCTCCTGATCCTGTATGGAACCGTTCCCGGATAAAAGTTTCTGTGACTGCTGAAACATCATCAATGGCACCGTTGAGCCACATGGCCGTATCAATGCAATGTGCCAACAGGTCTCCGGTAACCCCGGATCCGGCGGCATCATTATCCAGGCGCCACAGGCCTTCACCTCCCTGAGGAAGTTCAGGGCTGATGGTCCAGTCCTGCAGGAAATTGGATCGGTAATGGAATATTTTCCCCAGTTTTCCCGCATCGATAAATTGTTTCGCCAGGGTAACCGCAGGTATCCTGCGATAATTGTAGTATACGGTATTCCTTACTCCGGATTTTTCAACCGCCTCAACCATGGGTTGCGCTTCTGCGACCGTTCTGGCCAGCGGTTTTTCACAGAGGATCATTTTTCCTGCCCTGGCCGCCGCAATGGCAATCTCCGCGTGCATATTATTGGGGGTGCAGATATCCACGGCGTCAATGTCATCTCTGGCAACCAGCTTTCGCCAGTCCGTTTCGACAGTTTCATATCCCCATTGTCGCGCGAAGGCATCCACTCTCTCATGGTTTCGGGCACACACTGCTTTAAGAATCGGGGTATGCTTCAGATCCGGAAAAAAATCCCCCAGTCTTTTATAAGCATTGGTGTGGATCCTGCCCATAAATCCATATCCTACAAGGCCGATGCGTATTTCTTTTTTACCTGTCATTTCGTGTAAAATTTTGCTGAAAGTAATTGCATTTATGAGCAGGTAAGTTATTCATTTTCAGGTTCATGCCAGCCGTGAAGCTCTCTCACCTGGATCATCGCGCCAAGCACGTCATTCCAGGTTTTTGATTGCTTCATAACATCGTTCGGGAACATGCAGCCGTCCCAGCAGATGTGGCGCATTTTTTTTGTGAGCCTGCCTTGTTCGTCGCGCAGCCAATGTCCGGCATCGACGGGGATATCCAATTTCCCATTGGGATCATTTGCCAGACAATGACGACCCGTTTTGTCATGGCTACCAGATCCGAAGACTGTACCATCATTTTGAGCCACATGAAAGTCGATAGTCCAGGGCCTTAAAGCGGCGGTAAGGGTTTTGAGTCCCTGAGTGAGGGTAGCCCGGTCTTCCCATGTAAAGTCGACGGGCAATATTCGTTCATCCGTTTTATTGGTTCCGAGAAGGTACAGTAGTGTATGCGCCATATCTGCCTGGAACCCGATATTTGGCCGATTGGTTTTATCAAGTAATTCCAGCATGGATTTCCATCCATGCATGCCCCCCCAGCAGATCTCTCCTTCTGCCGCCAGAGATTCCCCGTAATCCGCGGCTATATCACAGGCTTCGCGAAAAGTTTGCGCGATAAGCCTGGAATTAGCGGCCGGATCTTTAGCCCAGCTTCCAGGGTCTATGGACGAATCGATGCGCACCACGCCATAGGGTCGGATGCCCTCTTCCCGAAGTTTTTTTCCGATGTGACACGATTTCCGGACCTGTGCAAGAAATCGGTCCCTTTCTTCTTTGTTTCCCATGGCGGAACCTCCCCCCGTTGGCCCCCAGACCGGGGCTACCAAACTGCCGATTTTCAAATCTTTGGCAGCCGCCTTATCGACCATAGCTTTGATCCCGTCGTCAGAGGCATCTATATCCATATGCGGCTCAAACAGGAAGAGATCAAAACCGTCAAATTTGACGCCATCCACTTCGGCATTCGCGGTGAGGTCAATCATGGTGTCAATCGGGATAGCAGGTTCAGAATCGGGCCCTTTGCCAACAACTCCTGGCCATGAGGCGTTGTGAAGTTTTGGGAAATTGTGTTTTTGCATGCTTAGAGGTTTATGCGCGATGGTTCATGTTTTAAAGGTAGTTCCCGGGCCGGGATATGTAATTTGTCCTAAATTAGCTAAAAATCACAAATGTGGAAAATTTAAAATTCGCATTCAATTATTGGTCATTTCCCAAAAAATACAGAAGTCAATGGTAAATTAATTATGTTTATAAGATTTTTTTTTTGACCTTTTGTCTGAAATTATGACCACTGAATAATCAAATTTAAATAAACCAAACTAGGAATTTATGGAAAATACAACCACGGCAACAGGTATAAACAGCCTAAGACTTTTTTACGGCAGCTGTTTCGCTTTGATCACAACGGCACTATCCTTTAGTATCCGTGCAGGGATTCTTCCGCAACTGGGAGAAGAACTGAATCTCAGTGCTGAGCAGTTAGGATTTATCAATTCCATGTGGTTTCTCGGATTTCCAATTTCTATGGTGATCGGGGGGTTAATTTATCATACGGTCGGTGGAAAGCGCATTATGCAGTTCGCCTTTTTCGCTCATGCTATGGGAATCATTTTGACCATCTATTCCGGTAGCTATACCGGCCTGCTTATCTCCACACTTTTGATCGGCCTCGGTAACGGGTGCACAGAAGCAGCCTGTAATCCGATGATTGCCGATGCGTATGAAGGTAATAGAATGAGTAAGATGCTGAACAGGTTTCATATGTGGTTTCCCGGAGGTATCGTAATAGGAAGCCTGGTTTCTAAGTTTATGACCGACAATGGCATCGGATGGGAAACTCAGATCTGGGTGATCATGATACCAACCCTTATATATGCCTACCTTTTCTTCGGGCAGAAATGGCCTGCGGCAAAAGTGCAGGAGGCTGCGAGAATTACAGGCAACCTGAGAGCTATGATCAATCCGCTATTCCTTTTCATGTTTTTCTGCATGGCACTTACCGCGATTACAGAATTCGGGCCACAGCAATGGGTTGGACTCATCCTGGCAAAAAGCGGTGCCCAGCCGATGATCATCCTCGCCCTGGTGACAGGACTTATGGCTGTAGCACGCTACTTTGGTGGAGAAGTGGTTCATAAATTTGACCAGACCGGTGTCTTGTTAGGTGGTGCTGTGCTGGCTACTGTGGGCATATATCTATTTAGTACCCAAACAGGAGGCATGGCCTACGTCGCTGCTATCTTCTTCGCACTGGGAGTAGCCTATTTCTGGCCGAATATGATCGGCTTTGTAGCTGCAAAAATCCCAAAAAGCGGAGCTTTGGGGATGTCAGTTATCGGGGCTGTTGGGATGTTTTCGACCTCTATTTTCCAGCCCATTATCGGAAGATGGATAGATTCAGATAAGGAGGAAGCTGCTGCACAGGGTCTTACCGGAGATGAACTTGATCTGGTAGCCGGGCAGGACACCCTCGGTACCATGGTTACCTTTCCGGCGATCTTAGTTGTCCTTTTCATCATTCTCTGGTTCTGGATGAAGAAACGCAGGACCACCACCATTGCCGCAGCGCATTCACCTGCCGGCAAGGGCAGCAGCGAACTTTAGAATTTTCATTTAGCATGAAGATCGGAATGAATATGTTGCTCTGGACCAACCATGTTACAGAGGAACACTTTGGTATTGTCGACCGTTTAAAAAAAACAGGATACGATGGAATTGAGTTGTTTCTGGGGGAAGGTAATTCAGCGCATTATACAGGCCTGGGAAATCACTTTTCCGATCTTGGTCTGGGGGTCACCTGCGTGGCCTCGCTAAGTCCCGAGGAAAATATTGCGAGTCCCGACCGTCGCATTCGTGATGCGGGTTGGGAAAAACTCAGATGGTCGATTGATATGGGAGCAGCCCTGAAGGCACAAGTGATCTGCGGGCCTTTTCATTCCAGTTTTGCATATTTCACCCGTCAGCCTCCCACTCAAACCGAACGCGGTTACAGTATCGTAATGCTTGGCAGGGCAGCGGAATATGCGGGTGAAGCAGGGATCATGCTCGCGCCTGAGGCTTTGAACCGCTTTGAGTGTTATCTTTACAATACAATGGCCGACCTGAAAACGTTGGCATCTGAGGTGAACCATCCGGCCCTGGGTGCCATGTATGACACCCATCACGCTCATATTGAGGAAAAGTCTCAGGCGACAGCCATATCAACCATTGCTCCCTGGTTAAAGCATGTCCATATCAGTGAAAACGATCGTGGCACCCCGGGCAGCGGTCAGGTGCAATGGCAAGAAGTGTTTCGGACATTGAAGGAAATAAGTTATGAAGGGTGGTTAACCATTGAGGCTTTCAGTACCATCATCCCTGAATTTGCAAATGCCATCAATGTATGGAGAGACTACTCACCGTCCGAGGAGGTTTATACCAAAGGACTTCAATTTATCCGCCAGGGAATGGGTATCAAAAGCTGAAAAGCCACGTTCTGATAAGTCAACCTCTGAAAATGGGCTGATGAACGAAATTGGACCGGAAATCAATGTAAAAATCATCTGTCACAAAAATGAAAAGCGCCGGATTTATATTATTTGTATCGCTGCTTTTGTACTCCTGTGAGTCGAAAGAAAATCAAAGAAGTGCAGATAAAGCATCAGAACCTGCGATGCAATGGCTTAGTTTTGAGGGGAGTTCCGCAGGCGCAAAACATATCGTTTTGATTTCCGGTGATGAAGAGTACCGCTCCGAAGAGGCTTTGCCGCAACTGGCGAAGATCCTTTCCAAACGACATGGATTCAACTGTACCGTACTCTTTGCCCAGGATCCTGCAAATCCAGGAATTGTGAATCCGAATTATTTGAATAATATCCCTGGTCTCGAGGCCCTCACCAGGGCAGATTTAATGGTCATCTTTACAAGATTCAGGGCCCTGCCGGATACCCAGATGAATTTTATAGACAGTTATTTGAAATTGGGCAAACCTGTGATGGGTATCCGTACCTCGACCCATGCCTTTAATTTTGAAACGGGATCAGCCTCCGGCTATGTTCATTATAGTAACAACTACTCAGGATCGAAAACAGAATGGAGTGACGGGTTTGGTCGACTTGTACTTGGGGAGAAATGGATTTCTCACCACGGGTCACATAAAAACCAAAGCACCCGGGGAATTATTGCAGTAGGTGCCACCGAACATCCTGTTGCCAACGGTCTCGCAAATGGGGATGTATGGGGCCCGACTGATGTGTACGGCGTACGTCTGCCACTTCCGGGGGATAGTCAACCTATAATAATGGGTCAGGTAATGGACCGGAAAGGCGAATTATTAAAGGAGGACATATTCTACGGAATGCGACCCGAGGATGATGTTCCCGCGGTCACCGGAGAAGACGGGATCCGCCTGAACGATTTTATGATGCCGGTGGCCTGGACAAAAACCTATAAGTTGCCGGAAGGTAAGAAGGGGAAAGCCTTTGTTACAACGATAGGAGCCTCGAGTGACCTGCTCATAGAAGGGACCAGACGGCTGTTGGTAAATGGCATCTACTGGGCTCTCGGCCTTCAGGTTCCTCAGAAGGCCGATGTGGGCCTTATCGGCGACTATCAACCCACACAATTTGAATTCAGGGACGATGCCTACTGGCTGCAAAAGTCCCTGAAAGTGGAACAATTTCAGTAACGGATTTTGGCAGGGCACATTTGCCGTTTAGGCGTCGTTAAAATAATATAGAATCAGCCATAAACTTCCTGTATTGCCATCCGGACGAATCATAAAATGATGCTAATCCCCAATGGATTTTGATAGTTTATTCTAACTTTGATGTAGTGTATGACTTGCCCCTGAACCATAGTTGTAAAAATTTTTAGTTGCAACCGGGCATTCACAGCAGTAAAGTAAAACGGATGGAGACAACACTTAACAGATATTTAATTTCAAACTCAGACAAGGAATCCCTGAGACAAGCAAAGGCCAGAATGGAGCACATCGGCTGGGTGATGCAAAGATTGAATTCTGTCGGCAATGTGCTGGAATCCGGGATTGACAAATTATCTTCAAGACAACGGGAATGGCTTAGGGAAATCATTAGAAAGGCATTACTCAGGGTGGTACAATCCAATCTCATCTCGATGAAGCATCGGAAGCCTTCTCCGATCCCTCAAAACAACCGTTATAAAGTATTGGTAACCACATCAGGTATGCTGGGAGGGGCGTTAGGTGCGGCAGGATTTGTGGCCGACCTTGCGGTGGCTACTAAATTGATGATGCGCTCCATCATGGATATCGCCCGGGCTCATGGAGAGGATATTGGAAATTTTGATACCCAGCTGGCCTGCCTGCAGGTATTTGCTCTCGGTGGAAAATCGGTTCATGATGACAGCCTGGATACGGGATATTACGCCAACCGTCTTGCTTTGAGCTCAACAGTGAAAAGTGCTTCCGCCTTTGTATTAAAAAACGGATCTGATCAACTGGTACAGGGCTTAATTAAAAACAGTGCCAACCCACTCCTCAGAGTAATAGGTGTTGTGGCTTCGAGATTTGGAATTCAGGTCTCTGAAAAATTTGTGGCTCAGGCCATCCCGGTAATTGGCGCTGCTGGTGGAGGTGCCATCAACTTTGCCTTTATGAGTCATTTCCAAAGTATGGCAAATGCCCACTTTACGATCCGCCAACTGGAACGCAAATATGGGGAACCTCTGATCAGGGAGGCTTATGACAGTCTGGTCCCGGCCTGATTTCATCACTTTACTTTTCCTTTATTTTTAAACAAACGGTTTCCGGCCAGTTTGTAAGAATCCTTTCTCAAACAGCAACAATAATTAACCTGATTTGGTTCCCAGGGCTCCAACTATACAGTCAATGAATGCATAGACACATCTTTTTAAAGGAATAAGAAATTCCGAAACTATATTTATCTATATTCTTACAGTGAAAGGCGGCCACATATTCAACTCGGGAACATTTAGATCCGAGCGTTGGGCTACAAATCTTTCCTACCTGCAACCGGAATTTTTAAATGTACATAAACATATACCTAAATCAACTGCAAATGATACCAATTAATTTTCTCGTGTTGTTCAACCGAATGAATTGGAACATTAAGAAACAATCGTATTGCATCATAGGCTATCCCAAAACTATAATTTTAACTAGACAGACTATAAGTCGGATTACAAACTATAACCTCTTCCTGGTATCTATTATGATTTCACTCTGGTCTTGCAGGGATAAAATCAATTACAGTGAGGACTCGTCGAAAATGCTAGATACCGAAATGGAAGATGTCTCAACTGTGCTTGAAATTTCTGTGTCACAACAGGGAGGCCCTTTTTTAATTTTGGGACCCAATCCTCAAGGTATATGGGCCCCGAACCACGCG
>JBGTMS010000003.1:0-2255 GCA_041743425.1 Zeaxanthinibacter sp.
CGGAACTATTCGAGCGTTTTCTCAGGATCCAGACCCCCATTTTGCTGGTCATTAATAAGATTGACCTCGTTAAGGGATCGCAGGTAGAGGATAAGGTCGCCTATTGGAAGCAACATCTTCCCAATGTGAAAGAAATTGTGACTGTTTCTGCAAAGTCCGGGAAGCATGTCGAAGAATTGCTTCCGAAGCTTCTGAGCTTTATGCCGGAGCACCCACCTTATTTTCCGAAGGACGAGTACACGGATCGTACGGAACGTTTTTTCGCCTCTGAGATCGTGCGGGAGAAAATATTCATGAACTACGAACAGGAGATCCCTTACAGTACGGAGGTTTCGATTAACTCGTTTAAAGAAGAAGAGGACATTATACGCATCAGTGCAGTTATCTATGTTGAACGTGATTCTCAAAAAGGAATCATCATCGGCAAGGGAGCAAGCTCCATTAAAAAAGTAGGTGTCGAGGCACGTAAAGACATGGAGACGTTTTTTGGTAAAAAGATCTTTTTAGAAACACATGTAAAAGTTTCTGACAACTGGAGGAAGCAAGCCTTCAAGCTCAAGCAATTTGGATACATGGAATAAATAATGAACGGGTGGAGACGCCTGTTAACAACAAACTTGAAATGGCAAATATTGTAGCAATAGTAGGTAGGCCTAACGTTGGTAAATCCACATTCTTTAACAGGATGACTGAAAAACGTGAAGCAATTATGGATAACATGCCTGGCGTAACCCGCGACCGGCATTATGGATATGCTGAATGGTGTGGTAAATACTTTACCATCATCGATACCGGTGGATATGTTTCCGGTTCTGAAGATAAATTTGAATCCCAGATCCGTACACAAGTAAAGGTAGCGATAGATGAGGCTTCTGCTATCATCTTTATGGTCGATTGTAAGGACGGCCTTACTGGTTTTGATAAGGAGTTTGCCAACATACTTCGTACCAGCAAGAAACCGATTTTTGTGGTAGCAAATAAGGCCGATACACCTGATAAAACATTTCTGGCCGCAGAATTTTACGAGCTCAGTCTCGGAGAAGTTTATCCGATATCATCTGAGAACGGTGGTGGCACGGGTGAGCTACTGGACGAATTGGTAAAGATCTTCCCGAATGAAGGAGTCGAAGATCCGGATGCAGGTATTCCAAAAATTGCTATCCTGGGGCGACCAAATGTAGGTAAGTCATCTTTCCTAAATGCATTGCTTGGTACTGAGCGAAGTATCGTTACAGATGAAGCAGGAACTACACGTGATGCGATTCATTCTTACTATAAAATGTACGGCAATAATTTTATATTGATTGACACGGCCGGTGTAAGAAAGAAATCGAAGGTTAAGGAGGATATAGAATTCTATGCAGTACTGAGAGCACTTCGGGCGTTGGAGGAAAGTGACGTCTGTATCATTGTTATTGATGCAGAACGAGGATTGGAAGCCCAGGACGTAAATTTGGTTAACCTGGCCGAACGTCAGGGTAAGGGCATTGTTATCATGGTAAATAAATGGGACCTGATTGAAAAGGATAATAAGACGTCTGACAAGTTTAAGAAGGACATCCTCGAAACGCTGGCCCCGATTGATTATCTGCCTATTGTATTTGCCTCAGTTCTGACAAAACAGCGCATTTTTCAGGTAATTGAAAAAACGGTTAAAGTATTTGAAAATAAAACAAAAAAGATCCCAACATCTAAATTAAACGATGTGATGTTGCCCGAAATTGAGAGCCATCCGCCTCCGTCAGTGAAAGGAAAACACATCCAGATTAAGTACATAACCCAGGTAACTGCACGGTTTCCATCGTTTGTTTTCTTTTGCAATTTGCCACAGTACATTCAGCCGTCATATGAGCGTTTCCTCGAAAATAAATTGAGGGAAAACTTTGATTTTGAAGGTGTTCCGCTGCGTTTGATATTCCGCAAAAAATAAATTTTATTACCCCGTTGAGTTTGGGTTGTATAATACTGCTATATTTGCGGTGAATTTTTTAAAACCTGTAAACTATGAAAAAAGTAATCGCATTATTAGCTGTTTGTGGCTTTGCTCTTGCATTTGTTGCTTGTGGCAAGAAGGCTGAAACTGCTGTCGAAGAGACTGCACCTGCAACTGAAGAAGTTGTTGTAGATCCAGCTGCTTCTGAAGTGGACACTACTGCTGTACTTGTTGACACAACAGGAGTTCAGTAATCAATCGGAAGGATTGTACCCGAAGGCTTTAGTTTAACTAAAGCCTTTTTTATTTCCCTATGACGTCC
>JBGTMS010000004.1:0-3901 GCA_041743425.1 Zeaxanthinibacter sp.
ATGAGGCCACAGTGGGCATTACAGATTTTGCCCAGGGAGAATTGGGAGATATCGTTTATGTGGAAGTGGAAACGCTGGATGAAACCCTGTCCAGGGAGGAGGTTTTTGGAACGGTGGAAGCGGTGAAAACCGTTTCGGATCTTTTTCTTCCCCTGAGTGGCGAAATAATCGCCATTAATGATATCCTGGAATCAGAACCCGAAAAGGTGAATACCGATCCCTATGGAGAAGGTTGGATGATCAAAATCAGGATGAGCGAACCATCAGAGGTTGACGCGCTGCTGAGTTCTGAAGAATATAAGGCCTTGTTGGGTGCCTAAAAAGCGCCTTTATACCATTGGTTTTGTATTGTGGCTTGTGATGATCGCTTTCGTTTGCCTGTCTACCTTTCCATCCGATGAAGGCCCTGCGTTTGAAATTCCGAATCTGGATAAGGCCGTACATTTCTTTCTGTACCTGATCGCCACCCTGCTTGGTACCGGTTTTATCAGAGAGCAGTTTAAAGGGCGCTTCACCCTTCATCAATCTATATTAAAAATCCTGTTTTTTCTGATAATTTTCGGTATAATTATTGAGGTGATTCAAATGGAGTTTACCACTACCCGAAGCGGTGAAGTCAATGATGTACTGGCCAATGTTGCCGGTGCCCTGACAGCAGGGACCCTTCTCAGGCTTTTTTATTCCGGAAAAAGAGCATTTAAATAGGTAGATTTAATTGCTTTTTTAGTAAATTATTAATTAAATTAGCGAACATTAAATGACAAGATTATGAATCCGAAGAAAAATCCGAAAGCCGATCTGCGCAGGAACAGCGGCCTATTTTTTGTGCTGGGATTGGCAGCTGTGATGCTGTTGATTTATGGAGCCTTCGAATGGAAGACCTATGATGAAGGCAACAATTACGACATTTCCCTCAATGTGGAAGACGATTTGGATGAGGAGGTACCCATGACCGAACAAATCAAAACCCCCCCCCCACCACCACCCCCGGCTGCTCCTGAAGTCATTGAAGTGGTCGAGGATGAGGAGGAAGTAGAAGAGACAGTGATTGAATCGACGGAATCCAGCCAGGAAGAAGAAGTGATTGAAGTGGAGGATGTTGTGGTAGATGAAGTGGATGAAGATGTGGATGTACCCTTTGCCGTCATCGAGGACGTTCCTGTTTTTCCCGGATGTGAATCTGCGGCCAATAAAAGGGATTGTTTCAATGAAATGATGCAGAAGCACATCCGTAAAAACTTTCGTTATCCTGAAATCGCTCAGGAAATGGGCGTACAGGGTAAGGTCAACGTCATGTTCACCATTCAGAAAGATGGAAGTATTGGTAATATCCGTTATCGTGGTCCCGACAAGAATTTGGAAGCTGAAGCCTTGAGGATCATCGAGAAACTACCTAAAATGACGCCTGGAAAACAAAGAGGCCGTCCGGTACGTGTACCTTTCAGCATTCCTATTACTTTTAAACTGCAGTAATTGATTTCAGGAAGCTATATAGTAAACCCCGGTTCTGTACCGGGGTTTTTTGTTGGCCGTCAAAGCAGGATTCCGGTTCGTACCGCCTGAAGAGGGCTATTAATTCGCAACTGGCGCTACTGACATCACAGGAAATTTACTCCGTCAATGGGCTTTCAGGCTTGTATAAAAAGTCTCCCTCAATATTTCAGGTTTGATAAATCCTTTCCCATACGTCTCATCATAGGCGGCTGAAAGAGAAGTGTCGGCTTTTACTTCTTCCATTGAAATACCGGAACTGATGGCCTTCAACACCCTGGATTTTAAATCTTCCAGCATAGCCACATTCTTCTCCAATTCTACCTTATTCGAAGGTCGTCCATGTCCGGGAATGATCTTTGTATCTTCATTAATGACCATCAGGGCTTTTTTCTGCGCCTCAATATACCCATTCACACTACCACCGCTTTTTATGTCTATATATGGATAAGTGCCGGCCACATAAGTATCTCCCATGTGCAGGACATTATTGGCACTGAAATAATAGAGGGCATCTCCGTCTGTGTGAGCATTATGGACATGCATCCCCATGATGATTTCTTCCCCGTCGTAGAAGGTAATATCATTGGAAAAAGTTACCTCAGGCAGCATATCCTTCAGATATTCCCGGGTAATCTTTGCCTCGTCCAGGGCCTTTTGCTGATTGTCACGTACCCTTTCCCTGACATTGTCATGGGCTATGATCGTGACGTTCTTATCATTAAAATTAGCATTGCCCCCTGTATGATCCCCATGCATATGGGTATTGAATAAAAAGGCGATCGGCTTGTCGGATAATTCAGTGATGACTTGCCTGATCTGCTCGCTTAGACGGTCAAACTGATCATCAATCATGAAAACATGATCATTCCCAACATATATACCAATATTGCCCCCTTCACCGGTAAGCATATAGACCTCAGATGATAAGCTATCAATTGTAATGACTACCTCAGTCTCCTGGGCTTCCGCCATATGCAAACAAACCGAAAATAAAAGCAATGTGATGGATTTCATAAATGCGCTCATAATTAAGAATGATGTAATAGGGTATCATCTTTTAAAGATAGCACAAACAGGGAGATTTCGTTGCATAAAAAAAGGAGGGGGTGTATCTTTGCCACCTTACCATATTAAGGCATGAAAACCATAACCGGGACCGCAAAACACGTTTCTTTGGCGTTGAATTTTGCAGACTTGAAAGAGATCACGAAGGCAAGGCTGGCAGTGAGCGTGGTATTTTCTTCTGTGGCCGGATACTTTCTCGGAGCCGAAAGTCCCAATGTCATTTCTTTATTTCTGCTCGCGTTCGGAGGATATTGCATGGTAGGTGCATCCAACGCCTTCAACCAGATTATAGAGCGGGATTTGGATGCCCTTATGAAACGTACAGGGAACCGACCCATTCCATCTGGAAGAATGAGTGTCACGACTGCCATGGCTATAGCGGTTATCCTCACCCTTCTCGGGGTGCTTGCACTCTACATACTTAATCCTAAGACCGCCATGTTCGGGGCGATCTCCATCTTCCTGTACACTTGCGTATATACCCCACTAAAGACAATGACGCCCTTGGCTGTATTCGTGGGAGCTTTCCCCGGGGCCATTCCCTTTATGCTCGGCTGGGTCGCTGCGACCAACGATTTCGGAATCGAACCCGGGACCTTGTTTATGATACAGTTTTTTTGGCAGTTTCCCCATTTCTGGGCTCTTGGATGGATGCTTGATGAGGATTATCGCAAGGGGGGATTTAAAATGTTGCCTACAGGTAAAAAGGACAGAGGCACAGCGCTCCAGATCATCATGTATACCATCTGGATGATGTTGATTTCGATATTGCCGGTTTTCGGGATTACCGGAAGGCTCCACTTAAGCATCACAGCGGCAATTATCATATTTCTGCTCGGATTGGTCATGCTGGTATACGCTTTCAGACTTTATGAGCGGAGGGATGATCTTTCAGCTAAAAAACTGATGTTGGCTAGTGTCAGTTATATCACGCTGATGCAAGTCGTCTATGTGGCGGATAAATATATTTGGAATCTATGGATTTGACTCAGGGGAGTGATTTTGAAAAGAAGGAGAGAGCCAAAAAAATGCTCCTCTGGTTTGGTATTGTTAGTCTTTTGATGGCTTTTGCAGGCTGGACAAGCGCATATATTGTCAGCAGTTCAAGGGAGGACTGGCTGAAAGACTTTGAACTTCCCACTGTATTTCTTGCCAGTACCCTGGTCATTATTGCCAGCAGTGGCACCTATATGCTCGCGAAACGAGCGGTCACTACCGACCGCCAAAAGATAGCCACCTTGTGGTTATCTGTCACCTTAGTGCTCGGCATCCTATTCATTTTATTGCAATTCCGGGGGTTTTCTGAAATGATAGGTCAGGGATATTATTTTACCGGTCCGAC
>JBGTMS010000005.1:0-7235 GCA_041743425.1 Zeaxanthinibacter sp.
GAATTTAAATACTTATGCCAAACAGGCCAAGGTGATTCATTTGGAAATTGATCCGGCTGAAATTAATAAGAATGTAAAATGTGAAGTGGCGGTGTTGGGAGATGCCAAAACCACCCTTCAGATGCTTTTACCCTTGGTAAAGGAAAACAGGCATGAAGCATGGCATAATGAATTCAAGAAGAAGTACGAAGAGGAGTATGAAACGGTTATAAAGCACGATATTCATCCAACCAAGGACGGACTAACCATGGGTGAGGTTATCGAAGAAATCAATCTGGCATCCGGTCAGAATGCGGTAATTGTAAGCGATGTGGGACAACACCAGATGATCGCCTGCCGTTACGCACGCTTTAATCATACAAAGAGCAATATAACATCGGGGGGACTGGGTACCATGGGTTTTGCATTACCCGCTGCTATTGGAGCTAAAATGGGAGCCATGGAGCGGGAGGTAATTGCTATCATAGGCGATGGTGGATACCAGATGACCATTCAGGAGCTCGCAACCATCTTTCAGAACAAAACCCCGGTAAAGATCGTAGTATTGAATAATGAGCACTTGGGAATGGTGCGACAGTGGCAGGAATTATTCTTTGAACGCCGATATGCCTCAACGGTGATGACGAACCCTGATTTTGTAAAAATTGCCGAGGGATATCATATCACGGCAAGAAGGGTCACGGAACGCAAACATTTGCGGGAAACCGTTCGGGAGATGCTGGCTTCCAAGGAACCTTTCTTCCTGGAGGTCGCTGTGGAGAAAGAAGACAATGTCTTCCCGATGATACCTTCCGGGGCCGCGGTCTCTGACATTAGGCTGAAGTAAATTTGACGATTGCGTTATGAATGAAGTACTCCCTCCGGAATATCCTGCTGTTTATGAGGATTTGGCCATCAGATCAAGGATAATCGGATTTTCAATGCCTTCAGATGCCCATACTGGATGCTTGTTGAAAACCCTGGTTGCCTCAAAGAGAAAAGGTCATTTCCTGGAACTTGGTACCGGTACCGGCCTATCACTGAGCTGGATGATTGAAGGCATGTGTACAGATGGGCAAATCATAACGATAGACAATAATTCAGGATATCTGGCCATCGCTGAAGCCTATTTTGGCCATGATCCACGGGTTAAAATATTTGAAAGCGATGGTGCGGAATGGATCAGTCAGAATGGAGATCAGACATTTGATTTGATTTTTGCCGATACCTGGCCTGGAAAATACAGTCATTTGGAGGAGGTACTGAAGATGGTACGACCAGGCGGCTTTTATGTTGTCGATGATATGCTGAAACAGCCAAACTGGCCGGTGGGACATGCCGAGAAGGCGGCAAATCTTGGAAATTACCTGCAGTCGCATGACGATTTTAGCTGTTCGACACTTAACTGGTCGACGGGAATAATTATTGCCACAAGAACCAAATGAATAGGGAATTAAACAATTGGGAGGCCGTCGCCAACCAGTAATAGCATATGGAAAATAAATGGTACACCATCTCGGTATACTCCGAGAACAATGTAGGACTCCTCAACAGAATCTCAGGAATATTCTTAAAGAGACACATTAATATAGAAAGCCTAAATGTTTCTAAATCAGAAATTGAAGGTGTTTCAAAATTCACTATTGTCGTTTTTTCAACTGAGGATTGGACGCGAAAGATTGTGCAGCAGATCGAAAAGCAAATAGAGGTTATCAAAGCATTTTATCATACGGATGAGGAAACCATTTATCAGGAATCTGCCCTTTTCAAAATTGCCTCTAACCTTTTGTTTGATGAGCGCCGCATCCAGAATATCATAAAAGATTGCAATGCACAGATTGTCACGGTATCGAGGGAATATTTTGTCCTCGCAAAATCAGGCAGGCGAGGGGAGATCGATGAGATGTATCACTTCCTTAAACCATTTGGGATTATGCAGTTTGTGCGCTCGGGCCGGATCACCGTCAGCAAGGATAAAATGCAGATTACAGCACTTTTAGAAAATTTTCAGAATACGTAACATACCTATTAAAAACACTAAAATCGAATATGGCAAATTATTTTAATACCCTCTCACTCAGAGATCAGTTAACGCAATTGGGTAAATGCCGTTTTATGGAATCTCATGAGTTTTCTGATGGGATATCGGCACTTAAAGGAAAGAAAATCGTGATTGTGGGTTGTGGGGCTCAGGGCTTGAATCAGGGACTCAACATGCGTGATTCCGGTCTGGATATTTCCTATGCCCTCAGGGAGGAAGCCATTAAGCAAAAACGACAATCTTTTAAGAATGCTTCAGAAAATGGGTTCAAAGTAGGGAGTTATAAAGAGTTGATCCCGGGGGCTGATCTGGTGATCAATCTGACTCCCGACAAACAGCATACCAGCGTGATCCGGTCCGTGATGCCATTGATGAAGGAAGGGGTCACACTTTCTTATTCTCATGGATTTAATATTGTGGAGGAGGGAATGGATATCCGCCAGGATATTACCGTTATCATGGTGGCCCCCAAATGCCCCGGATCAGAAGTACGGGAAGAGTATAAAAGGGGGTTCGGTGTACCTACCCTGATTGCCGTCCATCCGGACAACGATCCTGAAGGCAAGGGTCTGGAACAGGCAAAGTCCTATGCGGTGGCTACAGGTGGTCACAAGGCCGGGGTATTGGAATCTTCGTTTGTTGCAGAAGTAAAATCCGACCTTATGGGGGAGCAAACCATTCTTTGCGGTCTTTTGCAGACCGGATCCATACTTTGCTTCGATAAAATGATTGAAAAAGGGATTGAACCCGGATATGCTTCCAAACTGATTCAATACGGTTGGGAAACCATTACCGAAGGCTTGAAATATGGGGGTATCACCAATATGATGGATCGACTATCCAATCCATCCAAGATTAAGGCTTTTGAGCTCTCGGAAAAGCTTAAGCAACTGATGCGCCCGCTTTTCCAGAAACATATGGATGATATTATGGGTGGCCATTTCTCGAGGACCATGATGGAGGATTGGGCGAATGATGATAAAAACCTGTTGGCCTGGCGTGCGGCAACCGGTGAAACGGCATTTGAGAAAACTCCGGCAGGAAATGTTCATATTCCGGAACAGGCGTATTATGATAACGGAGTATTGATGGTAGCGTTTGTGCGCGCGGGGGTAGAGCTTGCCTATGAATCCATGACGGAATCCGGTATCATAGGGGAATCTGCCTATTACGAGTCGCTTCATGAAACCCCATTGATAGCAAACACCATAGCAAGGAAAAAGTTGTTCGAAATGAATCGGGTAATTTCCGATACTGCTGAATATGGATGTTATTTGTTTGATCATGCCTGTAAGCCGCTACTTGCAGATTTTATGAAGGGAATTGACAGCGATGTCATTGGAAGGCCTTTTGGCAAAGAAAATGAGACCGGTGTGGACAACGCGAAATTAATTGCCGTCAATAAAGCCTTACGCGAGCACCCGGTTGAAATCGTCGGTAGCAGGTTACGGGCCTCCATGACGGCGATGAAGCCTATTGTGTGATTGCCTAATTTCACAGATTTTAATGTATCCGTCCAATTCAACCAATAAAATAAACCTGAAGGAAATGACCATCCCCAAAGAATACTTGCTGTCTGAACCATTACATCTGAGAAACTTCTTATTAAACGGAGAATTAGAAGATTGGAAGGGGGAAGTGACAGAGGTGTATTCAACTATCTCCACGACATCTGACTACCGTCCCACATTGCTTGGAAGTACACCTGATATGGATGAAAAATCGGCACTCAGGGCTCTTGATGCCGCCTTGAACGCGTATGATCAGGGGAAAGGGGTTTGGCCAACGATGAAAGTTGCTGACCGCATTGAATGCATGGTAAAATTTGTCAGGCAGATGGAATCACGGCGAGAAGTGATTGTAAAAATGCTCATGTGGGAAATTGGCAAGTCGTTACCGGATTCCGGTAAAGAATTTGACCGGACCGTGGAATATATTTACGATACGATCGAAGATTACAAACAACTTGACAGGAACAGTGCCAAGTTTCAGAAACATGATGGGGTATATGCGCATATCCGTAGAGGGCCTTTGGGGGTCGTATTATGCCTTGGACCCTATAACTATCCGCTGAACGAGACATTTGCGTTACTGATTCCGGCAATAATTATGGGTAATACAACCATTTTTAAACCCGCGAAGCATGGGGTGCTGCTGATTACTTATTTATTGGAAGCCTTCAGGAACAGTTTCCCCAAAGGAGTGGTCAATGTATTGTTTGGAAGGGGCAGGGTAGTGGCCGCCCCCATTATGAAAACCGGCAAAGTCGATGTTCTTGCATTGATAGGTAACAGCCGTTCCGCCAATGCGTTACAGGAACAGCACCCCAAAAGTAACCGTTTGAGACTCGTCCTGGGCCTTGAAGCCAAAAATCCCGCCATCATCCTGCCCGATGCCGACCTCGAACTGACCATTGATGAATGTATTGCAGGAACCCTGTCATTCAACGGCCAGAGATGTACTGCCTTAAAAGTAATTTACGTCCACGAGGACATTCAGGCTGAATTTAACAGGCGATTTGCCGATAAAGTGGATAATCTGCGTTTCGGAAATCCCTGGGATGAAGGTGTACAACTAACCCCGCTCCCAGAAGCGGATAAACCTGCATACATCCGTGAACTTATTGATGATGCCCTGGAAAGAGGGGCGGCCATATTAAATACTAAAGGCGGAAAGCAAACAGAAAATTATATTTGGCCGGCCATTTTATATCCTGTTTCCAAAGACATGAGGGTATATACCGAGGAGCAATTCGGACCCGTCATACCCATCCTTTCCTTTCGCAATATTGAAGAGCCGCTCAATGATATGGCTGAAAGCAATTACGGACAGCAGGTCAGTTTATTCGGGAAGGACGTCTATGCCCTGGCGCCACTTATTGATACCCTGGTCAACCTCGTCTGTCGTGTTAACCTGAACACTTCGTGTCAGAGAGGACCGGATGTGTATCCCTTCACCGGGAGAAAAGATTCGGCACAATCTACACTCAGCGTTCATGATGCTTTGAGGTCCTTCTCAATACGGACCTTTGTCGCATTCAAAGACAATCCGTTGAATACAAAAACGGTGCAGGAGTTGCTGGATACCAAGTTGTCCAATTTTATAAGTACAGATTATATTTTATAGGCCCCATTATCTGGTTGTAAGTATTTTGCCAGGGCTTTGCCTGCCCTCCAAGACAGTCACCTTTATAATTATCTCCTACATTCTGCACTCTTTTAACCCGTTATAACCCTGGAATTGTCCTTTTGGGTTAATATACCATAGAAACTGGATAAATGAGTGGAGGCTGACCTAAAATCGTGGTTCTATCTTTGTACTATAATTATCCGGCGCTTATCATGCCGGTGAAAGAAGGATAGAATGAAATCCAAATCATCAAATAAAAAGGCCCTTACCGCTCTGGCCATCGGCGGTTTTGGTATTGGGCTCACCGAATTTGTTATCATGGGTATTTTACCCGATGTCGCTTCATCCCTGGGAATAAGCATTCCCAAGGCAGGCCATTTCATTGCAGCCTATGCCCTTGGAGTTGTAATAGGGGCACCCTTATTTACGAAGCTGGCAGCCCGATGGTCAGCAGACACGGCTTTGTTGTACCTGATGCTCTGGTTTACCATCTTTAATACCCTTTCGGCATTCGCAGTCAACTATGGATCGCTGCTGATGTTTCGGTTTTTATCCGGTTTGCCTCATGGAGCGTTTTTTGGAATAGGCGCTGTTATTGCCGGAAAACTAGCCAGTGAAGGAAAATCCGCAAGGGCAATTGCGGTTATGTTTTCAGGTCTCACCATTGCCAATGTCTTGGGAGTGCCTGTCGGAACTTATATTGGTCACACCCTGCATTGGTCTGCATCTTTCATAATGGTCGGAATCGTAGGCCTGGTCACAATTGCCGGAATCAGATTTTGGATGCCCAAGATGGCAATACAGGAAGATAACGGCTCGATGGATAAATCCAAAGGATTGAAAAATAGGGAATTGTGGCTTTTAATTGCCCTGACAACCATAGGCACGGGTGGCTTTTTTGCCTGGTACAGCTACATTGCTCCATTGGTGCATATTGTTGCCGGTTTTCCGGAAAATGTCATTGGTTACGCCATGATCGTGGCCGGATTGGGCATGGTTGTCGGAAATGTGGTGGGTGCTAAGCTGGCCGAAGTATTTAACCCCCTCAAGGCCGTGGGCATCAGTTTAACTGTTATGGTGCTACTATTGCTGCTCAATGCACTGCTTGCCCAGTTCCCTTATGCGGTGTTGCTCATGACATTTATCATCGGGCTAACTGCCTTCAGTGTTTCAACTCCGCTCCAAATGGCCATCATTAAAGCATCCAGAGGGTCGGAAATGCTGGGATCCTCTCTTAACCAGAGTGCATTTAACTTGGGCAACGCTTCAGGAGCTTTTTTGGCGGGAATACCTATAGGCCTCGGGATGGGATATACTTCTGCGAGTCTCGTCGGAGCTGTCCTGGCAGGAACAGGAGTGGTGCTGTGCATTGTGCTTCTGGTCATGCAGCAGGTAAAGGCAGGCAAATGGCGACCTGCGTTGAATGGCGGTTAGTCAATGCTAGTAAGCATTCTCTCCGCCCGGTTGATCCCGCAGTCTTTGTTCTTAAACGTTGGCTGCCAGCCAGTCTCCTACTTCACTGGTTTTGTAGGCTCTTGCCCCTTCGGCGAGATCTTCGGTCATAATTCCGGACACCATTGATGTATTTACTACGGCGCGGATGGCTGCGGCCTCAGCGTCGAGACCAAAGTCGTCAAACATCATGGCCGCAGACAAAACTGTCGCCAGTGGATTGGCTATATCTTTTCCGGCTGCCTGAGGGTAGGAACCATGGATAGGTTCGTATAAGGATATCGAGTCTCCAACAGAGGCAGAGGGCATCAGCCCCATAGATCCTGAGATTACCGATGCCTCATCCGTAAGGATGTCCCCGAAAAGGTTTTCTGTAATGAGCACGTCATAGGAAGTGGGCCATTGTACCAGTCGCATAGCCACAGCGTCTACAAACTCATAAGTCACGGTTACCTCCGGATATTCCTTTGCCATGGTCTGAACAGTTTCACGCCATAGTCGGGAGGTTTCCAGCACATTCGCTTTATCTACGCAGCAAAGTTTCCTGGATCTTTTCATGGCAAGTTCAAACCCTTTTTTCGCGAGCCGTTCTATTTCTTTTCGGGTGTAGGTGCAGGTATCGTAGGCAGTGTTT
>JBGTMS010000006.1:0-9818 GCA_041743425.1 Zeaxanthinibacter sp.
AGCAATTTTTGGAAAGACATCCAGCCCGGTCCGCACAGCATTAAGGTAGAGACCACTACCACCGGCCATAATGACGATGTTGTATCTTTGAAATAATTGCCGGAGCAGTTCTAATGCCTCTGCTTCAAAATCACCTACATTATATTTCTCACGAATGCTTTTATGTTGTAAGAAGTGATGGGTAATCCCGGAGCGTTCATTCATTGACGGTACTGCTGTACCCACGGTCATTTCCCGGTAAAATTGTCGTGAGTCGGCAGAAACGACTTCTGTTCCAAACTGTTTGGCAAGGGCAATGGCTACCTGTGTTTTACCGCTTGCTGTGGGTCCAACTACAGAAAGAAGGATTTTGGCGGTCATTAGTCGTCCTTAAGTTTTTCTCCGCATTTACGGCAATAATGGGCGTCGGCACTTTGAATTTCCGTCCCGCAGTTTGGACAGGAGCGGCCCTCATCAATTTGCTGTTCCCTTTTTTTGGCCGTTGCGTATTCTGCTGAGACGATCCCGGTCGGAACGGCGATGATACCATAGCCAATGATCATAATGAGCGAGGCAATTACCTGCCCGAGCCCTGTCTGTGGTGAAATATCTCCGTATCCAACAGTCGTCAATGTAACTATGGTCCAATAGACACTATGGGGAATACTGTTGAAGCCATGTTGTGGTCCTTCTACGAGATACATGATGGTTCCCAGAAGCACGGAGATGACTATTATGAAAAAAACAAATACAAATATCTTGGCCCGGCTGGCTTTCAGAGCCTTGATCAGATTGTTGGATTCACCCACAAATGTGACCAATCTCAGTATCCGGAACACACGAAGCAAACGTAGCGCCCTGAATGCAGCTATGTACTGAGATCCGATTACGAAAAATGAAAGATATTTAGGAATGGTTGACAAAAGGTCTATAATGCCGAAAAAACTAAAAATATAACGATGTGGTCTCCGAATGGAAATGATTCTCAGCACATACTCCAGTGTGAAAAGAATGGTGACCACCCATTCTGAAATATTGAAGAAAGAATGGTATTTGGAATCATAGCTGGGCAAACTTTCCAGCATGACAATAATAATACTGTAAATGATAACAACCAGTAGCAGAATATCAAAAAGCTTGCCGGCAGGCGTGTGCGTCCCGTAAATGACTTCGTGTATTTTAGCCCTCCATTTGCTGTATGATCTGGATCTGCTCAAGGGGTCGGATTAAGGTCTATTAATTTTACGGCTTTTTTTGAAGAAAGAAAGCTGCTTATTATATGCGCTGTGTGAGCGTTGGCTTCCATGGGAGTTATGAGGGACTCCAGGATGGTTTGATTATTAATTTGGTGATTCAGCTGGTAAAATCCAACCCCCCTGAATATCCCCTCCCGGATGAGGACAGCGCTTCTTTCACCTAATTCCCTTCCTATGTCGACAATCAGAACATTCTTATCGAACAACATATGACCCTGAGGGAAACCACTTCCCTTAGATTTCAAGGTCCCCGTATTATTAAAATTGTTATACTTAGGCCGGTTTCTCCGCAATTCCTCATGCTCTTTTAATTGCGCGACAAGCTCACTCCCGGTGATTTCAAAAGTCACCTTTTTTGTCTCTTTCTGCAATCTGCGGGCCTGTTTTCCCTCCCTCGTAAAATGATAGTTGACCCTTCTTTTAATATTGGTGCTTTTACCCAGAAAAATAATTTCACCCTCTTTGTTATACATATAAAATACCCCGGTTTCAGAGGGCATAGCTGCGACCATATCCAGCTGATTGGGCGAAAGTTCTCCCAAGGTCTCCTCACGTATAAGATCCTTTAAAATGGACTTATCCGAATCTCTGGTGAGCAATATTTTGAAAAGTTGTAAAGTGGCGAGAGCATCCCCGTTAGCTCTGTGGCGATCACTGAACGGGATTCCAAGGGAATTTACCAGTCTTCCAAGGCTATGGGATTCAGCATCGGGGATCAGTTTTTTGGACAGGTCTACGGTACAGAGTGTTTTACGTTCATAATTATATCCAAGTCGTCGGAACTCAGTTCGAAGTATTCTATAATCGAATTGGGCATTGTGGGCTACCAGGACGGTGTCTTGTGTTATTTCCACTATACGCTTCGCCACCTCATGGAATTTAGGGGCGTTTTTGAGCATGGCACTGTTGATTCCGGTAAGATTCACTACAAAAGGCTGAATGTCTTTTTCCGGGTTTACCAGGCTAATAAATACATCGGTTACCTTACAACCGTCAAACTTATGTATGGCGATTTCCGTAATACCCTCTTCATTGTATTTGCCTCCTGTGGTTTCTATGTCCAATACGGCATACATCGATTTCTAATCGCTTTAATTATATGAACTGATACAATCATCTGTCGCCAAAGATACTACTTCCGATCCGTACCATATTGCTTCCGTTCTCAATGGCAAGGCGGTAGTCTGAACTCATCCCCATAGACAATATGGAAATGCCATCCATGGCCGATTGCAACTTCCCGTAAAGGGTTCGGAGATAGGAGAATTCAGTTCGCAGCTGCTGCTCATTATCCGTATAAGTGGCCATCCCCATCAGACCAACTATTTGTATATTAGCGAATTGAGTCCGTGGGTCGGAATGAATGATTGTCCACAATTCTTCTTCTGACAGTCCGAATTTTGTCTCTTCCTCTGCTATGCTTATCTGAAGAAGGCAGCGAATTTTTCTGTCCGATCCTTTTGCCTGTTTATCCAATTCTTGTATTAATTTCAGACTGTCAACCCCGTGGACCAGATCTACAAAGTCGGCCATATATTTGACTTTATTTCGTTGTACATGGCCAATCATATGCCATTTGATATCTTTGGGAAGGACGGCCCATTTTTCACTCATCTCCTGGATCTTATTTTCTCCAAAAATACGTTGGCCGGCCTTATAGGCCTCCATGATTTCTTCTGTGCTTTTCGTTTTTGAAACCGCTACAAGATCCACATTTTCGGGAAGACCATCTTTGATCTTCAGGAGATTTGATGTAATTGACATAAGAGATATTTTTCGAATCCTTCTCGGATTTTAAGTTTATTAATTTATTTAAACAAGCAGGAGGCTATCAGTCAAAATTATCGGGCAGAAGTATATTGATATGGCTGCTGGTAACAGAGAGAGTGCAGGATATATCCGGCAAAAAAAAATCCTGTCGATTCTATCCCTAAAAGATCCGAAATTCGACTGATCGAATGACCCTGTTATAGGGAATAATTGACCGACGGAATGTGGTTCGGCCATGACTAGAGAACGAATTCACGAGAGATGATTTCCGCCTTAGAAGTAGTGCTGTAATCATAAAACCCTTCTCCGGATTTGACCCCCAATTTGCCGGCAGTAACCATATTGATCAACAGCGGACAAGGGGCGTATTTAGGATTTCGAAAACCATCATGAAGTACCTCCATAATTGACAGGCATATATCCAGACCAATAAAATCGGCCAGTTGCAAAGGTCCCATAGGATGTGCCATTCCCAATTTCATAACCGTGTCAATTTCCAGAACCCCGGCCACCCTCTGAAATAAGGCTTCAATGGCTTCATTAATCATCGGCATGAGGATCCGGTTGGCTATAAACCCGGGATAATCCCTGACGACGGTTGCAGTCTTCCCCACAGCTGCAGCCAACGCCATCACCTGTTGCGTCACTTTGTCTGAAGTATCGTAACCGCGTATAATCTCTACAAGTTTCATCACCGGCACGGGGTTCATAAAGTGCATTCCAATGACATTTTCCGGACGGCTGGTGGCTGAAGCTATTCGAGTTATTGAAATGGAGGAGGTATTGGATGCGAGAATGGTCTCGCTTTTGCAGACCTCATCCAATTTTTTAAATATTGAACATTTAATTTCTGTATTCTCACTAGCGGCTTCTATTACCAGATCCACACCGCTTACCCCATCCGACAAATCCGTTCCCGCAGTGATTCTTTGTAAGGTGGCAGTTGCGTCCGCGGCCGAGATTTTCTCTTTGCTGACCATCCTCGTCAGATTCCCTGAAATTATCTTCAGACCTTTTTCCAGGGCTTCATCTGAAATGTCAATTAAATGTACCGGATACCCGTGCAGCGCAAAGAGATGTGCAATGCCATTACCCATTGTTCCGGAACCTATAACGGCTATTTTATTCATGTCGGTGTTTATTAATACATTCAATTACCTGTAAAGCAACATCCAGCGCTCGGGCCCCCTGTTCAAGGGTCACAACCGGATCTATCCCGAGACTGATGGCATCTGCAAAGGTCTCCAGTTCTTCCAAAATGGCATTGGTATCGGAAATGTCCGGATTTTCAAAGTAAATCTGCTTTTTTTCGCCCTCGGCATTCTGGAGAATCATATCAAAATCTCCTGCCACGGCAGGTGCATCCTTCATCTTAACGACTTCTACCTTTTTTTCTAAAAAATCTATGGAGATATAGGCATCCTTTTGAAAAATCCTGGTTTTGCGCATATTTTTCAGGGAAATTCTGCTTGCCGTCAGATTGGCCACACAGCCGTTCACAAATTCAATGCGGGCATTGGCAATGTCCGGCGATCTGCTGAGCACTGAGACCCCGCTGGCGCTGATATTCCTGACCTCTGAAGGAACCACGCTGAGAATGGCGTCAATATCATGAATCATAAGATCCAGCACGACCGGCACATCCGTTCCCCTGGGATTGAACTCTGCCAAACGGTGGGTTTCAATAAACATCGGGTTCTCAATCGCCCCTTTCACCGCGGAAAAGGCTGGGTTAAAACGCTCCACATGGCCTACCTGCCCCTTTACCCCATACTGATGCATTAAGTCAATCAGTTCTTTGGCTTCATTCAGGGTAGCGGTAATGGGTTTTTCTATAAAGACGTGTTTCCCTTTTCTGATGGCCTTCCCCGCGCATTCATAGTGTGAGAGGGTCGGTGTGACAATGACCACCACATCCACCAGGTCCATTAAATCTTCCATGTCTGCAAAGCCGCGATACCCAAACTCGGCCGCTACTTCCCTCGCGTGGTCCTCATTGGGATCATAGAAACCTTCCAATGAATATTTGGAAGAGGCATTGAGCAGACGCAAATGTATTTTTCCAAGATGACCTGCGCCCAATACTCCGGCTTTGAGCATGAATTGTAGAATTTATTCAAAAATAATCATAGTTGGGGAGATAGGCCGGGTAAGGAGCGAAAGATTAGACATATAGATAAGATGGGAGGGTTACATCCGGATAAGCTAGTTTTAAAAGGCACGTAATATAGGAGGAGGTCAAGCAGTTAGTATGTACCGGATTATTCTTATTTATGTCGCCTATCATGACAAGGTTTGCACACTGAAACTAACCATGTTATGGGCTCCTTACCTATGTTTCTTTTCGCATATCTTTTATGATGGACTTGTGTTGCTAGTTTACCGCAACTTACACATTTCCAATTATCACGGTTTAGTACTAAATATCGCTTCCGATCCCAGGCATCGGACTTTAGGTAAACATTCCGATAGTAGCTGCGACGACGATTACGTTTCCAATTAAAAAGCAACCGCTCAGTTAACCATCCGAAGAAGCCAACGACTACAACCGATATTATTAAAGAATCCATATCAAATTATTTTGATAATTCGATCCTTATAAAACTAGTTTTGGTCTTTGATTATTGCACAGTAAATAAAGTCCGATCGTTTGGACCCGCCGGCGATTGGAAGGTTTGCAGTCCGTGTGCCTTTCATCCCATAAAAACTATCACCACCTCCAGTTGATGATCCCCGATGACAGGCTGTTCCGCGGGGTATGGCACATATGAGCTTATAGTTTAAAATACTGCTTCAGCAAATCCATTTGTAATTATAAATATTTTTCAATCAGCGCTTTTGTCTTACGTATCCCTTGCTCTTCATCTCCATTTTTACCCTCAAACTCTATCCCCATATATCCGGTAAACCCTGATTCTTTTACTAAACTTATTAATCGTTTGTAATCCATTAACGGTTGTTCCCCGTTCTCATCAAAATCATAGGTTTTTGCACTTACACCTTTTGCGAATGGCAACATTTCTGCTACTCCTTTATACTTGTCGTATTCCTCATTGCATGGTTCCTCAGTAGTGCCCCAGGGATGTGATATGCAAAAGTTGCCAAAATCAGGGAGTGTGCCTACATTGGCTTTACTGACCTGCTTCATTACATCAGCAAGCCAAAGGCCCTTTGATGAATCACTGCCATGATTTTCAACAATAACATTTATATTCATAGTTTTAGCAAATTCACCAAGTTTTGACAGCGAATCAACCGATGCTGTTTTCTTTGCGTCAGAATCTCCATCGCCATGAAGGTTGACACGCACGGTCGAACAACCTATAAACTTTGCGGCTTCTATCCATTTTTTGTGATTGTCCACTGCCTGCAATCTTAATTTGTCATCGGGCAAAGCCAGGGGTCCTTCTTCATCAACCATTATTAGATGATTAAATACTCCCGCGTCTTCACTTCGCTGTAATAATTCTTTTAGATAGGGTTGATTTTTCGCAGCTTCTTTGAAATTCATTTTTTTGCCGCCAAAAAAACCATTTACATATTCTACCGCATCAATTCCAAAATCATTCTTGGCTTTAGCGGCAAAATCAAGATGATCAAGTTTGCCCGCCTTAAGTGCCCGATGGAAGGACCATTGGGCCAGAGATAATTTTATACCCATATTGTTGGTTGCTGCAAACGTTGACGGCTTAATTAGTATCGCGCTTGTAGTTAATACAGCTTGCTTTATAAAAAGTCTTCTTGTTGACATACATTTTCTTAGTTTGTTTTATTAAAATATAAATTTATCCTCAGTATCATAAAAAAATTATTCATAATTGTCTTTTATAGTACTTATAAAGAAAGTTTGTCTATCGGTAAGTTTATATAAGATGCCATTGTATTACAGCCAACGCCCGATCGCGCGGACCCGCCTGAGGCCGCCAGCTTTGCAATCCGTGCGCCCTTCACCCCATACACACGGCCACAACTTCCAGGTCATCATACAAATCCGAATAATTCCTGGCAGAGGAGAACAAATAATCCTCGGGTATTCAACTATCCTAGCCACCAAAGGGTTGTTGTGAATATAATCTATTTTCAATTTAGTGACTACCGGGAGCATTATCCCAACATGCCCTTAAGACATTTTAATGTAGCACGCAATCACCACGAACTCATTATCATCCGAAAAAATCCAAACTCGAAATTCGGCGATAGGTTGCGTCTTTGTATTGAATGTGAAAAACCGGGACGGTCTCAATTCCAGTTAACGGGATTTACCCGTTTTAACTTCTAAAGTTTTGCTACTTTCGTAGAGCAAATTCCAAATCTTGAGAGATACTCTGAAACATAAAGGCATGCGTAATCAACTGGCTGAAGTTGTTGCCACCAAAGGTATTGTCAATAAGCCGGTTCTGGAGGCCATCAAAGCGATCCCCCGGCATTTATTCATGGACAGCAGCTTTGAAGGTCATGCGTATCAGGACAAGGCCTTTCCTATTGCTGCAGGACAGACCATTTCTCAACCCTATACCGTTGCTTTTCAAACAGAACTTTTGGCTGTAGAAGCCGGACATAAAATTTTGGAAATAGGCACAGGAAGTGGTTATCAGACTGCTATTTTATTGCATCTGAAAGCAAAGGTTTACACCATTGAAAGACAACTGGAGCTTTATAAGAGAACAACCCTCTTTTTCAAAAAGATGGGCTACCGTCCCCGGAAGTTTCTTTTTGGTGACGGTTATAAAGGACTGGCCGAGGAAGCTCCTTTTGACAGGATACTGGTGACTGCTGGAGCTCCCGAGATTCCGTCACTTCTTTTGGGACAGCTTAAAATTGGAGGCAGGTTGGTCATCCCTGTGGGGGAAGAAGAACAGAAAATGACCCTCATAATAAGAAAATCGGCAAAAGAATTTGAGCGAAAGGAGCTGGGGGTATTCCGTTTTGTACCGTTGCTGGAAGATAAAAATTGAGCGATAGTGGTTGATCCCTACCCTTAGACGACCGTTCTATTTGTTCAGGTGGACCTTTTTAATCCGGTCCAGATTTCGTTTATTATCGCGGTCCCGTATCGTATCCCGTTTATCATATAGCTTCTTTCCCTTAGCCAGTGCAATTTTCATTTTGGCGAGGCCCCGGTCATTCAGATACAAACTTAGAGGGACTATGGTCAGACCAGAGGTCTGTACCTCCCTTTGCAATTTTTTTAATTCGCCTTTATGCAGCAACAATTTGCGTTCTGCTTTAGGTTTGTGATTGAAATGGGAGGCATGAGAATATTCATCCACCTGCATATTGACTACAAATAACTCTCCGAGGTCATTGAACTCGCAGAAACTCTCCGCAATCGAGGCCTTTCCAAGTCGAATCGACTTGATCTCCGTACCCGCCAGCACAATTCCGGCAATGTAGGTATCCAGCAATTCGTAGGAGAACCGGGCCTTCCTGTTTTTTATGTTGATTTGAGACTGCATCCGTTTGCAAAAGTACCAACAAATACACAATTCTTCCTGAGGCAGGAGGAAATAAATAACCTGTCCATTGTAAGTTATACCTCGTTTTATCGAATATTGCATAAATGAATTCCATGAAATATCTCATTTTTTTCTTGTGCCTTCTTTTTATGTTGTCCTGCGGGCATACTTCCGGGAGCAAATTATCGGCAGAGGATATTATCAACACGGCCATTGAGAAAGCAGGAGGGGAACGATATGGCAATCGGAATATCAGTTTTTTTTTCCGGGACCGGCAATACGAGATACAATATCTGAAAAAACAGAGAATCTTAAAACGCATCACTTTTTCAGACACGGCAACGATTGTAGATATCAAAAGGCCTGATGGTTTTCAGAGATTCGTCAATGACAGCCTTGTGAATGTACCGGATTCTACCGCAGTAAAATATGCCAACTCCATAAATGCCGTCCATTATTTTGCCTATTTGCCCTATGGCCTGAACGACCCGGCTGTCAATAAACGCCTTCTTGGAGAAGTGACTATTAAAAAAATGAATTACTATAAAATAGAGGTTAGTTTTGACGAGGAGGGCGGTGGAAAGGACTATGAAGACGTATATATATACTGGATCAACAAAGACAATTTCAAGGCAGACTACCTTGCCTATATTTATCACGTGGATGAGGGGGGCATACGTTTCAGAGCGGCGTATAATGAAAGGTACATCGATGGCATCCGTTTTGTGGATTACATGAACTACGAAGCTCCTGCGGCTACAGCCATTACCGCCACTGATGAATTATTTGAAACAGGAAAACTCAGACTGCTCTCCCGGATTGAATTAAAGGATATTGAAGTTACTAAGGACAGTTACAATTAAAAATAAGACGTGAAGCGGTGGTTTTACTTCCGACCACCTGTACGATGAAGAGACTACCATTGTCCGAATCATCCATTTCATTATACATTTCTGCTCCAAGCATTCTGTTGACAAACTCGGGTGTTGTATTGCTATGTCCCACAACAAGGACATTTTTACCCAGATTGTCGGCTTTGAACTGGTTGATATCCAATTCTTCGAAATTGTAATAGGTGACCGTTATTTCTTTTTTGACCGAAGCCGGTGCAGCTGTCATGGTAGTTCTTTCAAAATCGGTAGAGTAGATGGCATCAAGTGGGACATCATTCAGGATTTCAGCCCAGTGCATGGCCCTTCCAAGACCCTTTTGGGTTAAGACCGGATCTGCGTTTTCAGGATCACTGCGATCCTTTTCCGCATGCCGGATAAAATAGTAGGTGGATATCACATCATCTGAAGCATCAGGGGATACATTTTGCTCATCCTTACAGGAGAGGCAACCAAGGAAAAAAAAC
>JBGTMS010000007.1:0-5873 GCA_041743425.1 Zeaxanthinibacter sp.
ACTTTCGGTAACTGCCGATACTTAACCGCCACGGGAATTCCTGGAAACCATTTTTATTTGGGACCATAAAAGAAACTGGGACAAGAATCTCTCTGTGATAATGAGACCCAACTTAACTGTCCTACTTGTAACCTTTATCCAAGGCTTACTTGCTTTTCTGACAAATAATATGGTTCCAATAATGGAAAGCAAGATTTTAGAATTAGCGTTAAAGCTTTTATACCTTCTCTCCTTTCATAATTTCCTTGAGCATTTCACTAAAATCCTCCTTCTTATTTAAATGAGGCAGGGGCTCAGCAGGTTCGGGTACACCTAAAAATTTACAAAGAGGCCCCCAACCTTCACTCACATCGTATACCAATAATTTGTCTGCCGGCACGTACGCCTTCACATCGGCCATATGCTTATTGAATATTTTCTCAGCGAAAGCCTTATCTTCAAATTTTCCCTGAAAGTGAACTTTAAATATCATCCTTTTAGCAAACTTAACACACAACGAAACCTTCATTAGCCGAGGCTTAAACAACAACATGGTAATGATCTTAATAACCTTTTCAACTATGTTTTTAGGACCCGCAAGCCATATTGTGCTGTAAACACTGGAATGCCAATTCTCAAACGGCCTGACGGTCATAATAACTTTCGCGTCGGGATATTTCTTCATATGTTCTTTATACCAGGGATAAGCTGGAAAATCAACTGTTGCCTGAAATCCATTGTACAACTCATCCCAATTTGTCGTACCAGTCGTCTCAAGCGTTTTCCAATAATGCAGGGTAGTCGGGTTGTAGAGAAGCTCTTTCATGTGATAGGTCTTGGTAAATCCAAGCATTTCCAACGAGGCCTTTAAAGAATTTGTGCCTGTTCGAGGCAGGCCAGCGCCAATGATTTTGATTGACATAATAGGTAGATAGGTTTAACCGGGTTAGTTTTGAGTAAGGTGAGGTGAATATAGCAATTATTGTGTCGATAATCGTTCTTTATTAGCTTAATTCAAAATAATTTGATTAGATTTAAAGTCGCACAAAGATTTTCTTGGTGGCTCCCTGTGTTATTGTTAAGACTATGCCTCTCACTATGAAAAGATCACACCCTTCCCTCCCGTTCGTTTTGATTTTAATGGTCGTACTCTCCTGTACTGTTGATCAAAAAGATCAACCACAAGAGCCAGCAAAAGGCGAGAAGGACCGCAACATGTTTGGGCTTCACATCCCCCGCGGTCTAAAACTCAATTCCGATGGCCTTGCCGATGGTTACGTCATGTTCGCTGTGCCTAATTCAGCTTCAATGTATCTTATCAATAGAAAGGGAGAAGTTGTACATGAATGGAAAGGTAATTATCAGGTTTTTGAAGCCTACCTGCAAGATGATGGCTCCCTCATCCAGGGGGTACAGGATCCCGATTTTCCAGTGTTCGGCTGTTGCGGAACGTATGGACGTCTCCAAAAAATCGATTGGAACAGTAAGACGTTATGGGATTTTGAATATGCTAATGAAGACCACATCGTTCATCACGATTACACCGTACTTCCCAATAATAACATCCTCGCCATTGCCTATGAAGTCAAGTCGCTTGACGATGCAGTCGCCTGGGGAAGAAGGCCCGAACTTTCACCAAAGTCAGGACCGTGGTTGGAAAAAATTATTGAAATAGAACCTCAGGGTGCGAATGGTGGCAAGATCGTTTGGGAGTGGCATCTTTGGGATCATCTTATTCAAGACCAAGATAAGACCAAGGAAAACTTTGGTGTGCTGGCAGATCATCCGGAATTATTAGACTTTAATACGGGCCACCCAATACCGCCTGCCATCACGCAGGATAGCCTGGATATCCTGAAGGCAAAGAAAATGGTTCATCGAAATACAACGCTCGATAACGTTGGATCCGATATCTATCATTTTAACGCTATCAAATACAATCCTAAACTGGATCAGATTGTATTCAGCTCACCTGGTCTGGGCGAAATATTTGTTATCGATCATAGCACGACCACGAAGGAAGCCGCTACCCACAAAGGTGGAAAGAGTGGAAAAGGTGGCGACTTCCTGTACCGTTGGGGGAATCCGAAAAATTATAACAGAGGTGATTCTACCGATCAACAACTATTCGGGCAACACGATGTACGTTGGATTGATGATGGTTATCCAGGCGAAGGAAATCTTATGGTGTTCAATAATGATATTCCCGGACGAAAGGACAGCCTGAATTATTCAGCTGTTTATGAATTGTCCCCTCCAATAGACGAAAAGGGAAATTACCTGTTAGAGAATGGCAAGGCATATGGACCAGAGAAACCAAGCTGGGTCTTTGTAGCACCCGATACACTTTCATTTTATGCCAGTTTTATTTCAGGAGCGCACAGAATGGAAAACGGTAACACCTTTATTAACGAAGGGCCACGGGGTCGGTTTTTCGAAGTCACTCCTTCTGGAAAAATGGTTTGGGAATATCTTAATCAATACCGCGGTGAAATCCGTGAGCTTAATGGAGATCCGGTGAATCCAATACCATTTGCATATTTTGGATTCCGGTCTACCTTTATCCCAGCGGATCATCCGGGATTAGCGGGTAAAAAATTGGAACCTTTAAACCCACAGCCACAGGCATTTTTGCTGCCACCACCTCCGGCGCCAAGCGAAAAAAAATAGTATAATGTTTCGTTTATTCATTTTTATTTACACCAATTTCCAAGCTAGATAAATCCAAATCTTAACGTGTATAAATACGCCTGTTATCTATTTATAATTTCAATATATTTCTGCAGTTGTGAAAATGCTAAATATGAAGAAGCAAAGAAATTAGGTGGGCTTGGAATGCCCAGAGGAATAATTTCTAAATCGAGTGAAGCAACTCCTGGATATGTATTCTTTTGCCCTCTACTTTCTACTACTACTTATTTGATTAATCTCGATGGTGAGGTTGTACATACCTGGGAGAGTCAATATGGACCATCAGGGTTTGTCTATCTAAAAGATAATGGTAATCTTCTTCGGGGAGGTAGAGATCCTAAGGCCCCTGTGTTTGGCGGGGGAGGTCAGGGAGGACTGATAGAAGAATTTTCCTGGGATGGTGAACTTGTCTGGAGTTACAAATTTGCAACTGAATCACATTTAAGTCACCACGATGTTTCAGTAATGCCTAATGATAACATTCTAGTGATCGCCTGGGAAGCGAAAACTCCTGTGGAGGCAAAACAAGCAGGGCGCAAACCTGAATTGATACCACGAGCAGGTATATGGCCAGATATGATCGTCGAGCTTCAGCCTCAAGGTAAAAACGATGCTAAAATCATTTGGGAGTGGCACTTCTGGGATCATTTGGTTCAGGATTTTGATTCAGCTCAACACAATTTTGGCGTAGTCTCTGATCATCCCGGGTTGCTCGATATTAATAAGGGCGAACCCTTACCTCCACCTATTAAGAAAGAGGAATTAGAAGAACTCAAGGCCCAAAATCAAGCGGTTACGAATTCTACCGTTGAAAACCGGGGCTCTGATTTTCTCCATACAAACGCCATCGACTATAATTCCGTGCTGGATCAGATTGTAATCAGCGTTCATGACATGAATGAGATTTTTATTATTGATCACAGTACAACATCCGATGAGGCTGCTGGTCACAGTGGGGGTAACTCAGGTAAAGGTGGTGATTTTATTTATCGTTGGGGAAATCCTCAAATCTATAATCGTGGCGATTCAACTCATCAAATCTTGGGAGGACAGCATGACGCACGATGGATTCCAAATGGATATCCGGGCGAAGGAAATTTAATGATATTCAATAATGTAAACAGAACAAAGCATGGTCCCTATTCGGCCATCATGGAGATTGAAGCTCCGCTGAATGAAAAAAGTTATGCTCTACAGGATGGAAAATCTTTTGGGCCTGATAAACCTGTATGGAGTTACATCGCTCCAGATACAACATCATTTTTTGCACCTTTCATTTCCGGTGCTCACCGGATGATCAATGGAAATACCTTTATTACAGATGGTCCAAAGGGCCGCTACTTTGAAGTCAACCCGGCAGGAAAAATTCTTTGGGAGTATTGGACACCTTATGCTGGTTACTCCAGGATGCCTGATGGTACATTTCCTCAGCCTGTTGGTGCATTAATATACGCCACGTTCAGGGCTACCCACATAACCACAGATCATCCGGCATTAAAGGGCAAAGTATTGAAGCCAATCATCCCTCAGCCCGAGATTTACAAAGAATAGCTGGCCATCTGGAATGAAGGAGAGGGTGATTTTTTGATTAATTAATGAAGCATGTGTGGATCATTCCTTTATAAGATAACACCATTGTCGATTACATAATCCTTCCAGTGTTCCAACATTTCTTTGTATTTATCTGGAAATTGTTGTGAAAGATCATGAGACTCAGTGGGATCTTTTTTTAGATCAAAGAGCTGAAAAATACCTTTTCCAAAAGGTGGTTCAATTTTAGAAATCTTCCAGTTTCCTTTTCGGATCGCGCATCTTCCAAACAGCTCCCAGCCCATTACATAATTTTCATCATGTACAAAATCACGCTGACCTATTAAAAATGGAAGCAAAGAGGCACCTTGATAAGGTGCCAATGGTTGATCACCATAGGAACTTGGGTAGGTTGTACCTGCTATTTCCAAAAAAGTTGGCGCTAGATCCATTACTGTTGTAAAGACAGAAGAGACGCTCTTACCCTCTGTTTGAAACGGCATTTTAATGATCATCGGACTGTGAATACCGCCTTCGGCACTGTAACCTTTGTACAGGCTATTGACAGCGCTGGATGCATGCGCCCATGGCGCTCCATAAGCAACGAATGAATTGGCAGTACCCATATTCGGGTAAGGATTGTTACTGTCTGGGGTGACGTTGACATCGAGTTCAGCAGGTCCGTTATCTGATAGAAAGACAAACCATGTATTATCATATTCCCCAATCTCTTTCAAATATTTGATCAGCCGACCAATGTTGTGATCGAGATTATTAACCATCCCCGCATAAATTTCCATCTTGCGCGACTCGAGTTTCTGTTCGCTTTCGGTTAGCGATTTCCAAAGTAGCAATGGCCGGGTCGAGATGTCATATAAATTACCTTCAACCTTAGGAAGCGCTGGAAGGGTAATATTTGGCATTACCAGACCCATTTTCTTTAAACCATTTAGTCTTTGCGTCCTCAAACTGTCGTACCCGCTGTCATATACACCAGTATATTTTTCAATATATTCTGGAGGAGCTTGCAACGGCCAATGAGGAGAAGTGTAGGTTGCCATTAAGAAAAAGGGCCTGTTGTCTTTATGACTCTCGTTTATGAAACCAATTAGCTTATCGGTATAGAAGTCGGTGGAGTATTGGCCTCCTGGATAATGAGCAAAATGATCGTCCTCCCAAAATGTCTTCCCTGGATCGGGGTAGTAGTGATTGGCATAAGCGTCAAGCAAGGTAAAAGACCGTTCAAAACCCTTTGCCTGAGGGCTCTGATCTGCTGTTAATCCAAGATGCCACTTCCCAGCGATGAAGGTGTGATAACCGACATTCTTTAGCAGTTGAGCAAAAGATAAAACCCGGCGGTTAAGATATCCTTCGTATCCGGGTTTTCCTTTTTCGCTCGGGATGCCCTCAGCGCGTTCGGCCATATCGCCCAACCCCGCGACGTGATTATCCGTTCCCGTCAATAACATAGCTCTTGTGGGCGAACAGGTAGCAGCAGTATAGAAATTAGTGAATATCTGTCCGTGGCTGGCCAGCGAATCAATATTTGGAGTAGCAATCTCACTTCCAAAGCATCCCAAATCAGAATACCCTAAATCATCAGCAACGATGAGCACGATATTAGGTTTCTGTTGATTTGATGACCTTTGAATCGTAGTTTCTTGAATGGAATT
>JBGTMS010000008.1:0-17593 GCA_041743425.1 Zeaxanthinibacter sp.
TAAAGGTCTTTCCGCAGCGACCCTTTATGGGGAGGCCGGAAAGAATGGGGTCATCCTGATCACCACCAAAAACGGAGCCACAGCCGTAGGGCCAAAAAAATCGGAGATCACAGTTTCAACTTCGTTCTTTTTTAATGAGATCGCTTCCCTTCCGGATTATCAGAACGTATATGGAGGTGGATTTGACCAGGCTTTCGGATGGTTCTTCAGTAACTTTGGACCAGCCTTTAGCAGGGATGGCCGAACCGGTTATGGCAATGCGGCCAACTTCCCGGCCATTTATGAGTTGGATACAAGTAATGCAACGATCAGACACCCTTACTCAACTGCGGCAGCTGCCACCGGAATCCCGGCGGCTTTCCCCGAACTGGCGAATGCCAGATACACCTTCCAGCCTTATGACAACGTCAACGCCTTCTTCAGGACCGGCGGGGTATCCAATATTTCTGTCAACGCCAATGGCGCTACAGAAGACGGGAAGGTCTCCTATAATGCGAGTTTTGGTCACCTGGAGGACAACGGATTTACACCTGGCAACAAACTTACAAGGAATAACATTGGAATTGGAGGTCGCGCTCAGCTGAGCAATAAATTCACGGTGAATGGAACTATGAATTATTCACGCACCGATTTTGCATCACCTCCGGTTGCTGCCAGTCAGGGGAACGGTTCTTTTGGAACAGGTTCCTCGGTCTATGGCCACTTGTTTTTTACACCTCGTTCAGTGGACCTTATAAATCTGCCCTTCGAGAATCCCATTACCGGAGGAAGTGTTTATTACCGGCAGGGAAATGACATTCAGAACCCCTTGTGGACTGTTGCCCACTCCGGGAATGAACAGTTGACCAACAGGGCCTTCGGAAATATGTCGTTGCAATATGACTTTACGGACAACCTTAATTTACTGTACAGATTCGGTTACGACGTTTACAACGAACGCAATACCTACTATCAGGACAAAGGAGGCTCCAGTGGAAGTGTCGCAGTGATAAGCGGGATTCTTCAGACGTGGGATAACAACAATGTCATCTGGGATCACAGTTTGATCCTGAACGGGAATTACGACATCAGCGAGAAACTGGATATGAATTTTAACGTCGGAGGTACCACAAGGAGTACAAATTATGATCGTCAGGGCGTTGCCAGCAGCGGTCAAAATGTATTCGGAGTAAGAAGGCACTTCAACTTTAACCTTCAGGATGAGATCCAGTTCACTACCTTCCAGAATATCGCCGGAATTTACGGGCAGGTGGACTTTGGTTTCGACAGGTTGTTCTATCTCACCCTGAACGCCCGGAATGACTGGGTTTCCAACCAGTCAAAGGAAAACAGGTCGCTGCTTTATAAGGGGGCAAGTTTCTCTTTTATTCCCACCTCACTTTTTGAGGGCATTAGAAGTGAAGGCTACGGTCTGAATTATCTGAAATTGCGTGGCGGTTATGGTGAATCTGCAGGTTTTGCAAGCGGATTTCCAACCTCTGTGGATGCTGTAATTGATACTCAGGCATTTATTAACGGAGATGGGCAAACGGTAGTTACCAACACCGTATCCAACACCGTTGCAAATCCTGACATCCTGCCTGAACGATATACCGAATTTGAAGTGGGACTGGAATCCAGATTCCTGAATAATATTGTCAGTCTGGACGTTTCCCTCTACAAACGTCTTACCAAAGACCTTATCGTAAACAGGCCGCTGGATCCAAGTACCGGTGGTACGCTTGTTCAAACCAACGTTGGAGAGATTGAAGGTGAAGGGATTGAAGTAGATCTCGGACTTAATCTGTTACAAGGCGAAGGTTTTAACTGGTCCGTCAATACGAATTTTAATGCCAACGAATCGGAGGTGACCGACCTGGGTCAGGATACGAATATCATTGTTTATGAAGGATTTTCAAACCTGGGTAATGCCGCCATTGTTGGTGAGCCCTTAGGAGTTTTAGTCGGCAGTCGTATTGCCCGAACTGATGGAAATTTAACTGTCGGGGCAGACGGAAATTATCTGTCTGAGGAAGTCGATGAGAATGGTCGCTTGCCAATCATAGGGGATCCTAATCCGGATTGGACGCTGAACGTATCCAACACCTTTGGTTATAAAGGATTCAGTCTTAGCTTTCTTATCAACCATGTACAGGGAGGAGATATTTATTCCAGCACCGTTGCCACACTCATTGGTCGTGGACTGGTTGAGGATACTGTGGACAGGGAGACCTCTTTCGTTTTACCAGGGGTCACCGCGGACGGTAATACCAATGGCATACAAATAAACAACTCCAACTTTTATTTTGATAACGTGGCTTTTGGTCCCTCTGAATTGCAGGTGTACGACGCCACCGCACTGAGGTTGCAGGAAGTTTCACTTGGATATAGCATCCCAAGTAAATTCCTGGACAGAACGCCACTCGGATCGCTGAGTTTTACGGTTTCAGGTTTTAACCTGTGGTACGAAGCATTCAATATTCCGGAAAGCATTAATTTCGATCCGAACGTCGCCGGTCTGGGAATTGGAAACGGTCAGGGATTTGATTTCCTTAACGGACCAAGCTCCAAGAGATATGGCTTCAGTGTTAAAGCTACCTTTTAATTAAAAAAAATAATTGTATTATGAAAAGTATATATAAAATAGCATGTTTCGCGGCGATCCTGGGCGCTTTTGTCTTCCAGGCCTGCGAAACGACAGAACTGGATCTCAGGACCAATCCCAATGCACTATCGGCTGACCAGAGCAGCCCGGATTTCCTTCTGAGCAATATTCAATTGGATTTCGCCTCAACGGTCGAGAGTTTTGGTGCCGTGGGTGCCGAACTCACCCGAATTGATTACATGTTCGGGAGGACCTACCGCGACGCCTTCGCTCCATCAGAATTTGATTCAGAATGGCGTAGAGCCTTTACAGAAATCAGAACGGATATCAAAGCAATGACTCCGTTGGCCCAGGATGCCGGTTTAACCTATCATTTGGGTATGGCTCAGTTCATCGAAGCCTTCACCATTACGATGCTGGTCGACTTCTACGGAGATATTCCTTATAGTGAGGCGAATCTGGGATCTGAAAATTTCAATCCTTCCCTGGATACCGGGGAAAGTATCTATGCGGCAGCTTTTGATCTTTTGGATCAGGCTATTGTTAACTTTAATGCTACCAGCGCCGCCCTGCCGCAAAACGACTTTTTTTATGACGGGGACGCTACAAAATGGGTGCAGGCGGTTAATTCGCTGAAAATGAAATTATATATGCAAACCAGGTTGGTTGACAGTGGGGCGCTTGCAAGTTTTGACGCTATTGTGGCGTCAGGTAATTACATCACTGATCCTGCAGACGATATGCAGTTTAAATGGGGTACCAATGAGGTACAGCCAGATACCCGTCACCCACGCTACAATAGTGTCGATCCTGATACTCAGGGGGCCGCCGGAAGTTATTCTTCAACCGGAGGGAATGAATATATGTCTGACGATCAAATGAACTATATGATTGAAACAAATGATCCAAGGATCAGATACTATTTCTACAGGCAGAATGAACTGACCCCCGGGGCAGAGGCACCCCCTGCACTTGAAACATTACAGTGCTCTTTGCAGAACCCGCCGGCTCACTACGCAGGCTTCCCTTTCTGCTCCCTGCCCAACGGTTATTGGGGAAGAGATCATGGAAATAATGAAGGAACCCCTCCGGATGGTTTCCTGAGAACACTGACAGGAGTATACCCCGCAGGTGGAAAATTTGATGACAGTTCCTTTGAAGGACAGGTCAACGGTGCCGGTGGCGCTGGTGCCGGGATCACTCCTATCATGCTGGCCTCGACCTCAGACTTTTACATCGCTGAGGCTGCCCTTGTAGAAGGTCAGGCAGCAACCGCCAGAACAGCTCTCCTCGCAGGACTTGCCAAATCGGTTGCCAAAGTTGTTGCCTTTGGAGCAGTGGATTCAGGAACAGATCAGTCGCTTGCCCCTACGGATGGAGATATTACAACGCACAGTACTTCGATCGGTAGTGCTTTTGATAGTGATTCCGAAGGAGGATGGAACGTACTTGGACGGGAGTTTTTTACCTCCCTGTATGGCAATGGTATAGACGCTTATAACTTTTACAGGCGAACTGGTTATCCAACCAATTTGCAACCTGAAATTGAACCGAATCCAGGCGCCTTTGCCAGGTCAGTGTTCTATCCTGCCAATTTTGTGAATAATAACTCTGCTGTTCAACAAAAGGCAGAAGTAAATGTTCAAGTTTTCTGGGATACCAACCCAGCGTCACCTGGGTTTCCATCATCTAACTAAAAAAAATCACAATGAAAAAAATGATAAAAAAGATAACAACAGGAATGGCAGCAGCAGCTTTGCTTTTGGGTTGTTCGGTTGATAATAACGTTATTGATGATGTATTTGAAAAAAGACAGAAGGGGGCCTTTCTGAGAACAACGGCCACTACAAGTTTGACTTTCAACGCCTTTGACCCGGCTTCTACCTTTGATATCACAGTCGAAGAGCAGGATGAGCAAGGTGGAGATTTACTTGAAAGTGTAGATGTGTACTTTAGCTTTGAGGACAATCAGGGGGATCCGGATGATAATTCCAAACCTGAAGTATTAGTTACCACCATTCCCGCTTCAGATTTCGTCGTGGGACCGTTTGGACTGCCGGAAACTTCTATTTCCGTATCCTTAGGGGATGCTGCCACAACTCTGGGACTCGCTGATGGAGATTACACCGGAGGGGATACTTTCAATATCCGTCTGGAGTTAAACCTGACGGATGGCAGAACTTACACTGATACGAATGCGAATGGCAACATTGCGGCCTTAGGCGGGTACTATTCTTCCCCCTATGCTTATAGCGCTGGCGTGGCCTGTATTCCTATTAATCCGATCCCCGGTGATTATACGCTGGATCTTGTAGATACTTACGGAGATGGCTGGGATGGCGCCTTTATAACGGTAACCATTGATGGGGTCAGCACAGATTATACGGTTGATACCACAGATAACTTATATGTGGTCAATGTGCCCGACGGAACCACGGAGTTGGTATTTACCTACAGCCCGGGGAACTTTGAGGAGGAACACGTATTTGAGATTCTAGCTCCAAACGGGGATGTGGCAGCCACCTCGCCTGGCGTGGCCGGAGAAATCGTTTTAAATATTTGTGTCTGATTTCGTTTCTCTGGAACGATTATTTTTTACATGTTAAATACTACTAAGAGGCTGTCGGATAAGATGGCCTCTTCGTGGTTTTAAGACAAATATGCCATAAATTATGAGATTCAGGACAGTATTCAGAAGCAGCCTCAGTTTATTGATTTTGCTGCTGGCATTTTCATGCTCCAGTGATGATGCTCTTCCCGAAGAGGAAGAGGTGGAGATCGAATTACCACCAGATTCTGAAAATGAGGAGCCGGACAATGAAGATCCGGAACCGGAAATTGCGGGAACGGTATCTTTTATCGCCCCATTAAAGGTGGAAGATGATTATATCCTTGTCAACGACGTACAGAGCCACCGGGCCTTTCTGATGGATAAAAAAGCGCAGATTGTACACGAATGGCCGTTGTCAACGAAACTGGGGAATGATGCTTTTTTACTCCCAAATGGCAGGCTTCTCGTTTCGGCCCAGGTAGATGAGCCCTTTCTGACTTTTGGTGGACAGGCCGGAGAGATTCAGATTTTGGACAAAGATGGCACCATTGAATGGAGCTATTTATACACCTCACAGGAGGCCGAAACCCATCACGATGTTGAACTTTTACCCAATGGCAATATCCTGGCAATGGTATGGGAAAAAAGGACTTTAGAGGAGGCTGTTGCCGCAGGTTCCAGCCAGGACATTGCACTTTATCCTGAAGCCCTCATAGAGATCAATCCCGGAAATAATGAAATTGTATGGGAATGGCACGCCTGGGATCACCTCATTCAGGACTTTGATGAAACTGCCAACAACTACGGGGTCATTGCAGAAAATCCGAACCGTATTGACATCAATTATTTTCCCGAGGAGAACGGAGATATCATGCATGCCAATGGCATTGGCTATGATGCGGTTAACGACCTCATATTTTTAAGTGTTAATTTCTTTTCAGAAGTGTGGGTCATAGACCACAGTACCACTACCATCCAGGCCGCAGGTCAGGAAGGAGGAAATTATTCACAGGGGGGAGATCTGATCTACCGCTTTGGAAATCCCGAAGCTTATGATAATCCCATGGGTGAAAGACGGTTTATCAATAATCATTTCCCAAATCTGGGAACAGGTATAGATGCCGGCAAAATTCACATCTTTACCAACGGGGGTGAGACTGAAATATCTACGGCCTACGAATTTCAGTTACCCGCAATCCTTGCTCTGACGCCCAATACCGATAACGAGCCGGCAGTTACCTGGAGTTTTTCCCATCCCGACCTGTATTCACCTAAAGTCTCCGGGGTTGTGAAACTTCCCAATGGTAACCGGCTGATTACGGAGGGTGATTACGGTTACTGGGAAGTTACCGAGACAGGAGAGGTAGTCTGGAAATTCAATACAGAAGGGTTCTTTTGGAGAGGTTATCACTATGCAAAGGATGCTCCGGAAATTATTTTACTTGGCTTATAAAAGGGAGTCTTAATATATCCTTCTTTCTCATTCCTGAACTTCAGAATGGTAGGCTGTGCCATTATCCTTATACAAAAAATACAATACAATAAAACTTCCATTAGTCATTGACTTCCGAACTGACGTTCCCTTATATTGAATAACTCGCTAGTGTATGTATTTCAGATCGCTGTAATACATATCAGGTTACGATAGGTCTCTTATCCACTAAAGGTTAGACACAAAATGTAACCCTGTGAAATTAACCAAAATACCACCTTAATTTCCGGGGGGTAGTAATTATATTCCTGCTTTGCCGGTAATTCAGACCTAATTTATAATTCACATGACCCTGCTGCGGGAAAATTCGGGTATGGTGACGGCGATGAACAATCATGCCTGATTAGACATTGAGAAATAGATGATAACGATAGTTGTACAAGGAATATATCTTCAGCCGTTTGTCTAAAAATTATTCTCTGTACAGATTAAATTTAACAAACTGTATTAGGCTACATACCTTCGCAAGCCTAATATTTATATAATGTTAAAACTGAAGGTGATTACAATCATTCTTTTTATTGCCTCCCCGGGACTTATGAGTCAGCCGTTTGCTATTACCCTTGAAAAATTTAATGGCAACGGGAATATTGGAATGATTTTTTCTACCCTGAGAAAAAAAATGGGCCTTGAAAGTGATTTGCCCACCATAGGTTCCGTATACCTGAATGATCAATTTGTCCCATGTATAGTTTATTACAGAGATGATAATGTAGGTCAATTTTACTATCGGCACAATGCTTACAATGATGAGATTGAAATCAAGGATACCAAATACACAGACGAACCGGCGTCTTCTTTGGCAACCATTAAGGAGTTACGCCTGTTGGAGACTCTTAATAACACGGAACTTTCCCTTATGGTATATAAAAACGCCAAAGGTGAGACACGTAACGGATATCTTTATCGTATAATTAGCGGAGCACAGTTTAACCTATATTTCAAGAATAATGTCAAATTTAAGGAAGGGACCCATCCTGCTACTTCCATGACGCGGCCCACTCCAAACAAATTCAGCCACTACATTGAGTACTATATCAAAAAAGGAGCATCCGAGGTTGTTTTTTAACTCCCATCAAAAAAAGGTGATTTTTTGAAAACCCTGGATAAGGATAGTCGTGAAAAAGTAGCGCATTTTATGAGAGTAGAACGTCTCAACCTCAAGAAAAAAAGCGACATCTTAAGGATACCTGAATATATGAACAGGCCCGAGTGACACTCTTTTTCTGAAGTCCGGACAGGTATCAAATCATGGATCTCCTTTTAGAATTTAAACAATAATTGTCTAACACCTATTCTTCTGTTCTGATTGCGTTTGTAATTTCTTAATGAATTCAGTAACTTGAAGCAAAATGCTAATTCAATGAATGACAGATATTTCAGGCAATCCTATTTCGGTCTGTTGGTGGCACTACTATTGTGCCCACTGTATGCCGTATTGGGGCAAAATACGATCAATTATAGCGCACAGGCAGTGCCAAATTCCAATGACGGGCAGTTTCCCCTCCCTAATTATGCCATGTCCCGGAATCCGGCCATGGATCAGCTTTTTTCCAATGTCCGTAATCATGAGGGCAGAGTAGATTGGATCAATGCGGTAGGATCACCTTATCTGAGTGAAGCCTTCCTCCCTTGTAAGCTATATGTGGGGGACGAATTTGCTGGAGACTTTTTTTACCGGCACAATGCTTTCAACGATGAGATTGAAATCAAGGACTACCTGCAGGACACTGTGAAGCATTCCTTACATACCGATAAAAGTTTCCGGCTTATTGATGGGGATAAGGAGATCAGTTTGAAAACCTTGTACACGGAAGATGAGATTTACAGGAACGGGTACCTGACCCTTATCGGTAAAGGAGACAATTACTCCCTTTATGAACGCACCAAGGTAAAGTTCATAGAAGGGACCCAGCCAGTAAATTCTTTGGTGCGGCCTACCCCGGACAAATTCAGCAATTATACTGATTATTATTATTCATCTGATGCCAGGGAGAAAGATGTAGCCTATTTCCTGCCAGACCGGGAAAAGAAATTCGTCAGCACGTTCGGCTCGGATATATCTTCGAAACTTAAATCCTTTATCAGGGAGAACGATATTAATATTAAAAAAGAAACAGATCTGTTACTCGTGATCGACTACCTGAATTCACTTTAGGTACATTCATTCTGCTACCTGCCTTATCACTGCGTCCCTCATAGCAATTCTGAGAGATTACGATGCACTTTTCCATATCTTTGGGTCATGGAAAATGCTACCCGCATCTATGGCCTTAGAGCCGTTATTGAGGCCATTCAGGCCAATGAGCCCATTGATAAGGTGTTTATTCAGAAAGGTCTGAAAGGGGATTTGTCGCGATCCCTGGAATTACTCGTCCGTAAACAGGGAATCAGCAGTTCCTATGTACCGATTGAAAAGCTTAACAAGCTAAGTACAAAGAACCACCAGGGGGTCATCGCAAGTATATCACCCATTGCCTTTCACGTCTTCGAAAATCTTGTGGAACAGGTGATTGCCACCAAAGAAAAACCTTTTTTCCTCTTATTGGACCAACTTTCTGATGTCCGTAATTTTGGCGCCATCATCCGCACCGCCGAATGCACAGGGGTTGACGGGATCGTCATTCCAAAAAAGGGGGGGGCACCGGTTACTGCGGATACTATAAAAACCTCCGCCGGAGCCGCTTTTAAAGTCCCTATCACCAAAGTAGATCATCTCAAGGATGCCATTTTCTATTTGCAGGCATCCGGGATCCAGGTCGTTGCAGCTTCTGAGAAAAGTAATACCCTGATTCACGATTTGCCTCTCAATGGCCCTCTGGCCATCATCATGGGATCGGAAGACAGAGGGATCTCTCCCTCCATACTGAAGATGGCTGACCATGCTGCCAAACTTCCCATTCTTGGAGAAATAGCTTCTCTCAATGTCTCGGTAGCCTGTGGTGTTTTTCTTTATGAAGTAATCAGGCAGCGTTCCCTCAGCTAGATACTAATCTATGTGAAAAATTGATAAGTAAAGGAAACTGGATTTTTCTGTTCCTCAACCCTGAAAAGGAGGACGAATCATACAAAAATAACGCTGATGTAGAAAATTATTGCCATTTAGGTCAGGGAAAAAGAATTTTCGACTTAATAAACTTAATAGTTATTAACCTTCCTCAACGTACCTAATGGGTAAGCCAATGAAACTGGATTTTTCTGTTCCCAAAGCCTAAAAGGGAGGAAAAATTTTATAAAAATAATTCTGATAAAGAATATCATTTCCCTTTAGGATCAGGGAGATAAAAATTTGACTTGAAAAGCTTAACCGTTATTCACGTTAACAACAAACGCACATACATCCCTCTGCCCTAACTTTTCTTATCATTTCCTTCCTGTTTGTCCTCTTCCGGAGGCCGGAAAGTAACCTCAGGCCTCCTTTCAATTGACCCAGCATCGCGTTGCTCAATAAAATTGCCATCTTTGTCAAAATGACTTAGGAAAGGATCATCTTCTTCTCTGTAATCCGCTTTTTCCCACGCATACTTGCGCAATTCAGGAAGCGCTGCCCTGAAAGAAAATGCCAGTATCAGTCCGGAAATAAAACCGCCAAGATGACCTTCCCAGGAGATACCATCCGCTACCGGAAAAATGTACCATAGAAGACTTCCATAGATAAAAACTACGCCCAGGGAAAGGGCTACCAAGCGGTAGTGCTTTGTGAAAATCCCCTTAAAAAAAATAAAGCTTGCAAGCAGATAGATGATCCCGCTGGCCCCTATGTGATAGGAAGGCCTCCCAATTATCCAGGTTATTAAACCCGTTAAGAGCAACCCAATTAGCATTATCTTCATCGAAACGGACCTGTAAAAATAGTATAAGGCTGACAGGAGAATCGCTATGGGAATAGTATTATTGTATAGGTGCTCCAGAGAGTCATGTATAAAAGGACTGAATACAATCCCCCTCAATCCTTTAAGCGTACGGGGGTAAACTCCAAGGTGATTGAGATTCCACCCAAACCGAACTTCTGCCCAGAACACGGTCCACATGGACAATACCGCCAGGACAGGGGCCAAAACCACACTATTGGTATACCGAAATCCTTCTGCCTGGGACATAGGACATTTTAATTTTATGGTATCAAGAAAACGGCCATAATCCCAAAAACTGATAAATTGTCATCTAAATAAATGGTATAGAACTCCAGGGCAAGCCCTGGATCCTTTTTCCGACCCAAGGGTCGGGGAACTAGACCACATCTTCTCGTCCGCCGAAGCGGAACGCGAAGGTGGATTAATTTACTACTTTTATGCTATGAATGAACCGCTGGCAGAACGGGTCAGGCCCGCGAACCTGGAAGATTATGTAAGTCAGTCCCATCTGGTTGGAGTTTCCGGCTCCCTGACCAGACAGATAAAAAAAGGGCAGATTCCTTCCCTGATTCTTTGGGGTCCTCCCGGGACCGGAAAGACTACCCTGGCCCATATTATTGCCCATGAAAGCAACCGGCCTTTCTATAATCTAAGCGCAATAAACAGTGGTGTTAAAGAGGTACGTGAGATCATTGAAAAAGCCCGGCAACAGGGAGGTCTATTTACCACCAGCAATCCCATATTGTTTATTGACGAAATTCACCGGTTCAGTAAAACCCAGCAGGACTCGTTGTTAGGAGCAGTAGAGAAAGGCTGGGTGACCCTTATTGGTGCTACTACGGAAAATCCCAGTTTTGAAGTGATCCCGGCACTCCTTTCACGATGTCAGGTTTATGTGCTGCATCCATTTGGCAGGGAGGACCTGGAAAAGTTGTTATTCAGGGCCATCGAACAGGATGCCTGGCTGCAATCAAAAAAAATCATACTCAAGGAAACGGAGGCACTCATGCGACTTTCCGGCGGGGATGGCCGAAAACTTCTGAATATTTTCGAGCTTGTGATTGCTTCCGAGGAAAGCGCGGTTATTACCCTTACTGATCAACTGGTAATGGAAAGGGTTCAAAAAAATACCGTGCTTTATGATAAAACCGGCGAACAGCATTATGATATTATATCTGCTTTTATCAAATCGATTCGCGGTAGTGATCCCAATGCTGCCGTCTATTGGTTGGCCAGAATGATTGCAGGGGGCGAAGATGTGAAATTTATAGCGCGACGTCTTATTATATCAGCCTCCGAAGATATAGGAATGGCCAACCCGACTGCCCTTGTACTTGCCAATAGCACCTTCCAGGCAGTTACAATCATCGGTTATCCCGAGGCTGGCATTATCCTTAGCCAGTGCGCCGTATACCTTGCGACTTCCCCTAAGAGTAATGCCAGTTATTCTGCCCTGATTAAAGCCCAGGAAGCAGTTTCTCAGCATGGAGATCTGCCAGTTCCACTGGACATCCGAAACGCTCCTACGCGATTGATGAAGGATTTGGGCTATGGAAAAGATTACAAGTATGCCCATAACTATAAGGCAAATTTTGTTGACCAGGAATTTTTACCGGATGCACTTTCCGGATCGTCATTTTATCTGCCCGGACAAAATACGCGCGAGAGTGATATAAAGGCATTTCTTATAAATCGATGGAAGGATAAATATACTTTCTAGAACTTGAGGGTAAGGAACTTGGTCTGCAGCCTGCCTTCTTCCAGGTATTCATAGATCCACATGTTATCTTTTTTATAGACAAGGCCACTTGCAGCATCCCCAGTGGCAATGAAGACATCACGAAGTGAGCTTGTATAAATTTTCAGTCGTACTTTGGGCGTGTTATCGACCAACTGATAGCCATTGGGAATGGCTTGGGCGTACCAGACTTCCCCGGCCTCATCCCCCGGTTCAGACCTTACTGCAGGGGTGTCAGGGGCTTTTTTAATAGCAGATGGAGCGGGTTTCCTGTTTTCGTATCGTTGGTCATGAGGGGTGGCAACACTGACCACCGTTGATGTATCAGATACCGACGTAACGGCCCCGGGAAGAGCATCAACCTCTCTCACATCATTGTCAAAATTAATTGTTATATCCCGATTTTTACCGGCTTCCGGTTGATAGGCATACCTATGGCCTCTAAAAACGGTAAAAGCATCCCTCAAAACTTCCTGATATGCTTCTTGAAAATCCTTTATTTTACTTATTCCTTCCGGAGTTTTAAATACTTCCCCCGATTCGCAATCCTTGAATACCAGCGCTGCTTTGGTAGAGAACATGGAGGAATTGTCCACCAATTCCGCAAGCAGTCCGAGACAACGGTCTCTGTTTAGTTCTTCGGGTAAGGCGTCCTCATATACGACATTAAAACCATGTTCCGTCAGCAGGTATTTGACAAGAGTGCTGGTCTGGTACTGGTTATCTTTTTTAAAGCCATCAAATTTCTTTGGGACTATAATATATTTATAGGCATTCATCGATTCCTGTGAGTATAGGATATAAGTGCCAAGGAAGAGGCCCAATAGGAGTACGTATTTCATGGTAATTTCAGGATCAATTCTTTCCCCAAGATATGATATTTAATCCGAACTGTAAGGACGCGTAATGGCTATCCGCGATATTTCGGTACGCCAGCAAATTGTCTGCCATCACATAAAAATTGACAGGTCCGGCCTGGAGATTCATTCCAAGTCCAATGTTTGTCTTTGAGAATTTATCAATGGTATAGGTGGTTTTCAGGGCAATTACCTGACCCAACTTTCGCGTATAAAAAGCGCTGAGTGCCGTTTGAGGCCCACGCGGGCGGTTGATGGCATAAAGTTGTAGGCCAAGGCCGTTGGTAAACCCGAGATCGCGATTATTTCGACCCGAGACTTTGTAAGTACAGTCACAATTCGCCATAGAAGTGACAGCTTCTCCAAAATTATACCGGATAGAAGAATAAAGCTTGGTAGGTCGGAAGGAGATATAGGCATCGTTGTTTTCTTCAAACGGTACCAGATCCTGAACTTCATCAACCAGACTTTGCCAGAAATCCCGGTCAGGGTCTGAAAAGGCATCGGGCAAGATCACCTGTACACCTTCTACGGTGGCATTTCCCTTCAGCTTAAAATTACGAATATCTGAGGAATGATACATAAATCCCAGATCTAACAAACTGGCGGTGAAGACAGTTCTTTCATTCAAATTGTAAGATAGGCCAAGATCCAACCCCAGTCCCAGATCGCCTCCTAAAAATCCCCTTTTTAAAGCCAGCTTTCTCAACTCTTCAGCCCTGTCATTATTGTCATCAACCAGGATCTCCCGGAACTTTTCAAGCCCAGATGTCCGCAATTCCATATCGGCTTCTATGGTATTCGCCAACAAATTTCGCTGCCCCTCTGTAGTTAAGAAATAACCGCTGTTACTTGTTGAATTAAATGCAAATATGCCGGAATATAATTTAGCCCTGGCTCCCAAGGTCAATTTATCACTCATCCGACGATTGAGACCAAAGTGAAAAATATTGAGAACTTCACCCCTTGCTTTTAGGTGTCCGAGATTGAATCGTCTTCCGAGCTGATCAGCATTTCCTTCATATGCCAGAATAGCCAGGTCCTTAAACCAGTAACCAATCGCGTCTCCTTCATTGTAAACACCAAAGGAATAAAAATCGGAAGGCCTGTTCTGTGGCCTGAATCCGCCGCTCAGAAGTTCGACCTGATAGGTGCCGCTGAGTTCATCTGTGATTTTCGAACCGTAGATCACCCTATCCCTTATTTTATCATTAATATCGAGGCCGTCATCGGCAAAGATATCATGTACAGTAAAACCGCTCGTCCCTGCATACACCGAAAGTCCGGATATCATTGGGATCCCGGCATACCACGATGAACTGGTTTTCATACCAGGATTTATAAGGAGAGCCTGAGGAATGTCTGTGAAATCATAAAGCAACTCCTTATTCTGGGCATGCATGGTGATGCAACCCAGGAGAAGAGACATGATCCAAACGCGAAAATAGGTCATTTCAGGCGTATCCTTAATTTGGCACTGGTGCGAAGGATAATTTTAGGATCTGGAAGGGGTGAGATACTCGAATTACCGCTGCGGTTTTCGGCACTTACCCTCAGGCTTGACGTATTTCTTATAATATCAATACTGCGACCTGAGGCGCCCCCGTAAGGTATTTCCCTTCTTAGGATGAAGGTAGGTGCTGCATCTACGGCAAATATTTCTGTATCCAGGACACTGTCTGCCTCGTCCAGAAATTCCACAGTAATAGTGAATTCTTTACTGGTCGTATTCTCCACCTCATAGGTCACTAGTGCTTCTATGGTCCTTTCCGCGACAAAATCCTCGCTGAAGGCATCAAAATTGAAATCCTGTGTGATAAAGTTGATATTATCAATCGCATTTATGATATTTTCAGGAGACTCCACATAGAGTATGCTTCCCTCAACAACAGGAGTTATTTCGAAATTGTCAAATTGCGTAAAGTCCTGCGGTTCCGCACAGGACACAATAAGGCAAATGGGTAGTAGTGCCTTAAAAAAGCTTTTAATACTATTTTTCATTTTTAATACCTGTTAATGGCCGTGACATGCCGGAACGCAGGATTCCTGGTATAAAACATAAGGTGTACCTTTTATATAACTCTATAAATAGGTTTTTATTTCACTTAGATCGGTAATCATGTGGCCATGAGAATGTGTACTTTCCCCCTGCGCATTAAAATGCAGTGTATGCAGTCCTGCAGCCTGAGCCCCAAGGATGTCCGCCTCCAGACTGTCTCCGATCATTAGTGATCTTGAGGGGGCTGTTCCTGCCAGTTCCAGAGCCAGTTTAAATATTGTGGGATGGGGTTTCTTTACCCCTGCCATCTCCGAGTTGACCACCTTGTCAAAATAGGCCAGGATGCCGGAATTGCGTAACTTCTTCTCCTGTGTTTCCTGAAAACCGTTTGTAATTATATGTAGCCTGTAGTTGGGTTTGAGATATTCCAGGATGTCGATAGCGAAAGGAAATAAATGATTAAATCCTGTGAGGTGGGAAATATAGTCAGTGGCCAGCAAATGGATCTTTTCCATTGGAAGGGGTTGGCCTAAACTGGTAAAAGAATCCTGTAGCCTTCTGAAACGCAGGGTCTCCTTGTCTATTTTGTCCTCTCTGTATAATTTCCAATAGGCCAGATTTACAGGAATATAGATTTTCAGGAAAAGTGTTATATCAACCTCAATGCCATGATCTTTCAGAATGTGTTCAAAGGTGAGTGCGGAATTCCGGTCAAAATCCCATAAAGTATGATCCAAGTCGAAAAAAACATCAGTTACCAGACCTTTAAACATGATACTTTTGTATCACTTTAGCATAGAGGTCCTTCCATTTAACCCGGTGTTGCCCACCTAAAAGTTCATTTGAAAATATGAGGATCATATGTCCATTCACCTCTTTCACATTTTCATACAGCTTGTCAAGCCGTTCCAGGATCTGTTGCTCTGACCTGCCAGTGATTAATGCATAGTCATGAATAGCAAATGGATGGACTTTAATAGGTTGCTGCAATTCCAAAGGCAGATCATAAAAATAATAAGGACTGCAAGTCCCTGCCCTGAACCCGGCTTCATGGGTATATCCCATAGTATAATCATTGCTGAATTCTGCTTCGACCAGACAGCGGTAGGTTTGTGGAATATCTACCCGGTTGTACCGTAGCCTGGAGCTTGTAATGGGTTTGTTTATCACATCCGCGAGCCTTTTCTTTTCCGCCATCAGCAGGTCGATATTCCGGAAAGAACTGTAGGAAGCCGAAAGGGCAACTGCACTATAATCTGCAACAGATTTAATAAGGTGCCTGAACCGGTTGTTATTAGGTGATACATTCTTATCATAAGTGGAGTACTCTGCGAACTGAAAAAAAAACATGCTCTTTACTTTATATTTTTTGTGTAAAGTAACAAGCCAGTCGTAATTATTATATGGGTCCTTCCCCGGACTGAACCACACAGCTATCCGCTCTGCCACCCGTTTGAATTTTAATCTGCCAAGATCGAGTATCAATCCGGCAAGACTTCTGATAAACCCGCGGTGTGCATAACAGTGTGACGTTGTAACGTCTATAATGGGTGTGAATTCATATCTGGCTTTCCGGTTATCTAATTCCGGAAACCGTTTCTTTAGCAGGCTGAACATTTTACCGACCCAGATATCGACTACCGGGAGATGAAGGAAGTCGTATTTGTGAGCCGTGCTTTCAGCCGGTGGAAAACGTCCATGTACATCCTTCATATGAGGCAGGTATTCCTCATAGCGACTCAATAAATAGAAACTGGCAGAAAAGATATCAAAAGGGAGGCTGCTGCGTTCCCCGGTTCGAAAAAAACAGGGGACGCCCTCCCATTCGGCAACCGTGAGTTGTAATTCATTGACTCCATGTTCAAAGAGAAGATCATTGCTCCGCACAAAGAATTCATTCTGCAGCGGTTGTTTCGTATACGTAATTTTAGGACCGGTATGCTTAATAAAATCTTCTACCTTGGTGGTGTACTTCACTTCTATCCCCAGCATCCTGGTAAAAATATGCTTCATGGTATAAGAGAAGCGGGGCGTGATTTTATGTGTAAAAACTAATAGCATAGTACCTTAAAAGTGTAAAGGTACAAATTCCGGGTGCTGAGTATCCCGTGACCCTGGGCTATGTGCTAAGTTTTAGATCCGGCGAATACAAAATAGTCCATATTACGCGCTATAATAATGAAGCCCTGGTCATGACCATTCAGTGCAGGTTGTGTTCATCTGCAAAGCTGTAATAACCTTCGGCAGTAATGATCAGATGGTCCAGCACCTTGATATCCATAGCTTCTGCGGCTTTCTTCAATTTTTGAGTAATCCCTGAATCTGCCATACTGGGTTTCAACGTTCCAGAAGGATGGTTATGCGCCAGGATAAGACCAACTGCTCCGGTCTCCAGTGCCTGTTTCATAACCAGGCGCACATCTACCAGCGTGCCGGTGATCCCACCTTTACTTAACTGAGCTGTTTTTATCACCCTGTTATTATTATTCAGATACACAATCCAGAATTCCTCATGTGG
>JBGTMS010000009.1:0-51238 GCA_041743425.1 Zeaxanthinibacter sp.
GAGAAATTCAGGATGATTCATACCATCCCTTCGGGCATTGCGTCTACGAATTACTTGCTAAGTTGCCCTTTGTCTTAGATACACCATACCGGCAAGATCGAGGATCATGGAATGATGCTGGTCTTGCTGTGAGGCACTGCCCTTCGGGCAGACCCTTCCTCTTACGGGTCTTTGGGAATAACCCTGAAATTCTTGAAGTCTAACGGGCACACTTAAATGAATTGAACAAAGATCCCAATGTAGATAAAGAAATTATCCGCTTACAATTATTTCGACTGGATCTAGAAGAAGCGCGATCAAAAATCCTATGATATTAGGCTGGAAATGATGCAGGATTGAGGCTGCGCTCTTTCCTGGAGCGATGTAATCAAATTTAGAAACAGATAAAGATTAAGCATGGTTTTAGGCAGGCTGGGCATTGTGGAAACGCCTTTGATATGGATCTTTTTGATAAAGGTAAAATCCACTAATTACCAGGAACGGATTAGCAGAGACCTGGACTATAATATATTTTGGAGGAGACATGGAAGGGATTAATCACACTGCATTATTATTAATATGCCGGAATCCTGAAAGAAACAGCATTGTAGATTTTGTTTATATTTAGATAAACATAGAATGTCATCGTGACCCTTAAAAAGTTAAAGAACAGCCCGCTATTATTCATTATTTCATTAATGTTACTGGTAGCGTTCGCTCCCATACTTACTGCTCAGGAGCAAAAAGAACAATGGCAAGTCATTCCAGGAGAATTACCGGATCCATCGGTCATAAAGGTGGACAATACCTATTACGCAACCGGCACCTCAGGGGATTGGGCGCCGCATTATCCAATATATAGTTCAACTGACCTTAAGAACTGGAAATTGATCAGCCATGTTTTTAATGAAACACCTGATTGGACCATGTCCAGTTTTTGGGCACCCGAATTATTTCATAAGAATGGTACGTTCTTCTGTTACTATACCGCCCGTGCCACAGATGGAATTTCCAAGGTTGGAGTGGCCACTACCAGGGATATTAGCAAAGGATTTGAGGATAAAGGGCCTTTGATTTCCTGGGGGAATGAGGCCATTGACGCCTTTGTATATGAGCAGCATGGAACTTTATATATCACATGGAAAGCCTATGGACTCACCCCGGACAAGCCTATACAATTATTGGGTTCAAAGCTCTCGGACGATGGACTTTCCCTGGTTGGTTCCGACTTTGTAATCCTCACCGCGAATGAGGACGATTGGGAAAGAGGGGGTATAGAAGGCCAAAGTATCGTTGAAAGGGGCGGATATCTTTATATGCTCTATTCCGGCAATAATTGTTGCGGGGTAGATTGCGATTATATGGTAGGGGTTGCCAGGGCAAAACAAATGGAAGGACCCTGGGATAAATATGACGCTAATCCGTTGATGACTGGAAATAACTCCTGGAAATGCCCGGGCCATGGAACGGTCGTAGACACAGGTGATGGCTGGTATTATTTGTATCACGCTTATCATACTGAAGGTTTCCCGATATTGGGGCGCGCAGCGGTTCTGAGTGAAATGTACTGGGATGAGACTACCGGCTGGCCTTATTTCAAAGTTGATGAACAAACTACAGATGGTAAAAGGCTAACAAAGAACATTTCCGATGATTTTAATTCCGGGCACCTGGAAAACTGGTGGCGACTGAATGTGAAATCCAGTACACCTGACTTGGAATTCACAAAAGAGGAGCTCAAACTGACGGAAATTGTTTCTGATAGCAGTAACAGTACCGGTGCCGTATTGTGCATTGTGCCTGACGGACCCGATTTTAGCTTTTCCACACATCTAAAGAAGCGCAGTAAAGCCAGAAAAGGTCTTGTACTTTTTACAAATGAAAATAATAGCATGGGACTAGGCGTAGAAGGAGACTCGCTTGTCCTGTGGCAGGTAATGAAAGGAAGCTACTCAGTATTAAATAAAATGGCAATTAAAAATGCACATGATATATGGCTCAGGGCCAATGTAGAGGATGCCAGTAAAATCAGCTTTCAATACGGCTCAGGTTCCGGGGATTGGTCTTCCATCAAAGATCGTAATTCGGGGGCCGAGGAGGTTTCGGGCCAAAGCCTGGCCTGGTGGTCGTCCGGAATGATGGCAGGGCTGCAGGTACGCTCGGATCCGGCATCAGGGGACAATGAGGCTTTTTTTGCGGCCTTTAAAGTGCAGTACTGAGCGCTGGCAATTGTCCAATAGGCTGACCTTGGGAACTAGGTTATACCAGACATGATAATACAATAAAACATATGTAATTCAATTTTTTTACTGCATTTAGCTTGGGAAGTAACAGGTCCGTTGGTTGGGGTCGTTATCGTTTAATTCGACTGTTTCCAAGGTTAGATTCTTGTCCACCCTCATTTTGAACATCCACATAAAGTAGCAGTCTATAAAGTTATTTTCAATTATTTTCATATAGCCCAACTTTTAAGAATATCTATTTTATACAACTTAGTTCAAATTTTAAACTATTTGTATCATCATTTTATATGAAAAGTCGCTACACCCGATACGGGGAATCAATGGATGTTGGATTTAACTGACCATATACAGAATTAAGGGTGAACAGTATTGCCATGAACAGTGAACTATCACAAACCGACAATTTAGACATCTATTGTAATGTTGAAATGTTTAAACATATAAATATATCAAAAAAAATCACCAACATTAAATTATCGTTAAACTTCTCTTTTAATATCTATATCGTAAGTGAAATAATCGGTGTGATAATAAACGATATTATATTCCACAGGTCTGTCCCCAATATCAGTTACCAGTCTTTCCCTCTTCAATATGGCTATATCCTTTCCGATATCCAATATATTGGCAATTTTTGTAGTAGCCTTGATAGCCCTCAACTTTTCCTTGGATGTGGAGACAATGGTATCATGTTCCTTTTCTAATAATTCGTACAAGGGAGTTATAAAGTTCTCATTTCCGGTAATTCCGATCCTGGGATGAAAATAGGATACTGAATACAGATACTTTGCTTCCTTCGATCCCCGTATTTTTTCAAGTTTCCATATTTTTTTTGTCGTGGATACACCCAAAGCCTCATACACTTTTTTCTCAGCATCTACCAGGGTTATGTTGACCAGGTAATTCACAACCTCTATCCCCTGGTTTCGCATTTCCTTGGTAAAACTTATCCAATTATCGAGTCGTGTAGAAATTTTTCGAGTCACAACTTTTGTGCCTACCCCCTTTTTACGTTCAATCAGGCCTTCATGTACCAATTTGTTAATGGCCTGCCGAATGGTATTTCGGGAAACACCAAGTTTTTTGGACATCGTCACTTCCTTTGGTAAAAACTTATAGCCACTGTTATAATCTTTCCTTACGATAAGCTTTCGCAGATAATCCTCAATCTGGGCGTGAAGCGGTACCGGGCTATTTTGGTTAAGTTTGAAATCCATACTTTTTTATCCTAAAAGACTTTTAATTATTAAAACAGCCGAAAGATATAAAAGCTTCAATCATAACCCGATGAAAAGTTCGACGTTTACTATAGTTTACTCTATTTTCTCATCCTCAACCTGAAATTGTTTCCTATTAAAACAAATTGATTCTTACACTCTTTTGGATTCATTTTGATCAGTATCCCTGGGTTCAATTTACCTTTGTGATTTACTCATGTCAATTCCAATGTGTTTTTGATAGAATTTCCAGACTTCATGAGCCACATTTCTACCCAATTCCAATCCAGCAAGATTATCAGACTGTATATGATATCCTCCCAAAACTCTGGAGATTCCAGCCATGTTTGCGGTTTCTGTAAAAGTCGGAAATTCCAGGGTAACACTATCTCCGATATGATCAGGTTCAGTTAGAATGCCGGGAACCAGAGTTATCTTTTCTCCGAATGTATCACTACCAGTCCACAATTTAAGTGCTTCCGCACATGCACCACTTATCGTACTGTGACCCGAAGTATAACTGGGAAATGGAGGACATAAAAATACATCCGGGGAGTAAGGTCTCCATTCTTTTCCCTTCATTTCAATCATTCCTTTTTCCGGTCCGCCCCAGGCAGTGATTGTTTGGTTCTTAAAATAACGATGAACAAGGGCATAGGGTCTTGCAAAATCATAATACATTTTGGAATCCCAGGAGGCGATGAATGCGTCCATCGCCGTTATTTGATTGTAGAAATACATTTTTACATCCTGATCCAAGGTGTGGTCATCCCTTCTTGATACATCCTGGGCAAATTTCAGCCAATGACCCGCTTGTTGAACAGATTGAGGTCCGTCACGCATGAATTCTACCAGTGCTTTTTGTTGGTCCGTAAGTTTTGCCTGCATTTCCATGACTTCCCTGACTTCATTTTCCAATTGTTCTGATCCTATCAGAGGAGGAGGTCCCGGCCTGAATTGATTTCCCGATTTTAAGCCAACAGGCTTTACTTTGTCCCAAAATGGTGTAAGACACCCCGGGGCAAATTTACCACCCTTACCATCCGAAAAGTATTTGGGCTGCCAGCGGTTGTCATCAATATTCTCATCTGCTGAATTTACAGGTTGATATCCGGTATAATCAAAATATGGCGTTCCATTCGACCCGTGTTCTTCTCCATATTGATTTGAACCATCTCCCCTTCTGGCATCAATGACCGCCATGGCCGCTAAATTTCCAATCCCTATGGGAGTATTTGGATCTAATGAAAAATCTTTGGGATCAAAACCCAATTCCATCATGAATTTGCTAAATAATGCTTTATCGGCATAATAGTATTCATTCATAGCCCTGAAAGCTGCATAACTTATGGCTATTTCCTTGTTTTTTAAGTTTCGTTCACTTTTCGGTCTTCTTTCTACACTGGTCAAATACACGGGCACGGCTACACTATCATAACGCGACCATGCGTCAAAAACCGCAGTAAAAATCAGACCAAGATAGCGTGAGGTTATTGTTGGTCTGGGCTTAAACCTTTCAGTATCATTGGCAGTGGCCTTCAATGCCATTTCTCCCCAACTGTAGGCCAGATTTTGTGACACTTTTGAATCGGTTGTAACTTTCGATTGTGTCGAGTGAAGGACTTTGTCTTTGTGTTTGCCTTCACATCCGACCAGGAATGATGAAAAAATAAGGAGAAACACAATTTTTTTCATTTATCCTTGTGGTTATAAATTTTTTAAAGCCCTTGTATTAATTTACAAATTTATCGCTGATTATGGGCCCACTCCTGCAACATTTCAATGGCCTTGTCCAATACCCCGGCCGATCCCCTGAAAGTTCCTGAACCCTCAGGTTTGTTATCCACAGTATACCATTCATAAAATCCATTGTTAACTAAAACACGGTCGGTCATTGGCAATAATTGTGCATATGCCTCTTCGACAAAACCATATTTGACCAATTGTTGGATCATACGTGCTCCGAACCATGTCCAGTCGCCACCATTTTGATATCCGTAAGGATACATTCCCTTATTTTCAAACGCCCATTCTGGATAGGGGGGATACATGGTCAGTCCGATTGATCCTGCACCCGATGATTTTACATTGGAAATCATCTTATTCAGGGATGTTTTAATTTGCTCTTTATTCAATAGTCCTGCTTCGATTGCAACAGCAGTTCCCCCGTGGTAGTAGATCTTATTTTCATCAAACCCATCAGGATAAGGTGAGCCATCTAAATAGACATGGGGAATGAATTTCTGATTTTCTTCGTCCCACAAGACTTTCATTGTGCTTTTGGCAATACTGTTCCTAATTTTAAGCCAGTTGGTCCTTGTTTCAGGGATAAGGTACATCATATTGTCCAGAGCAATCAGCATCATTGCATTGTCGTAAATATCGACGCAGTATTTAGTTTCGGCCGTAATATAAACACCCATGGATGCTGGTGTTGAACATCGCCCCAATCGGCAGTGGTCGCCCCGTAAATCAATCCGAATTTATCAGACCATCGGTGAACTAAAAGAAATTGCATTGCCATTTCCATACGAGTGGCTACGGTGATATTTCCAACTTTTGTATTCAGAAAGTCTTCGTTCCCTGTCTTTTGAACATATTTGTAAACGGCCTGTACTAGTGAGCTTTCGTGGTCTGTTTCCACCGTATTCTTATGACCGCAATAGTTGGGTTCCAATTCATTGCATATGAACTTGTAGCCTCCTTCTGTTTCTACTGCCTTTTCTTTTGGGATAAATCCATCACTAATGTTTCCGTCTTTCCCCTGCAACCTAAAAAAAACCAATAGGTTCTCCTCCAAATTTTTAGTGGTAAATACTTTTGAAGATAGTTCAATAAACGTGTTGTAATCTCTAATCCACACTTCGTCATAGCCATCCCCGGCATTAAATCCCGTCCTGACCACTTCCAATGCTTTTTGCCGTACTTTTTCTAAGTCTTTGTCCCCAAGAATCTTTTTTGCCAGGGATAAATTAGAATTTTGTGCAGCACAACTCAGGAACAACAATCCTGTAATACCTACGACTATGCTATGTCTAATTTTTTTCATTAGTATCAGAAACAGAAGAAGAGGGATTTAATACTCCCCAATGGGTATTCGGCTCCGGCCCCATTTGTAGTTCAAGCTTACCGCCTTTCAATAATTCCTGAACCGGAAACCTAAAACTTGATAACTCCTTCCCGTTCAGGATGGCACTTTGCACATATTTATTATTGAAAGAGTTATTCCTGGCCTCAATCACAAAAGTTTTTCCTCTGCCATATTTTTCACCCAGATCAATTTCTATCTTTTTGAATATGGGGCTGCCAATTTCATAAACGGGATCTGCGCTCGTGCCGCCATCAATCTGAAATAGGCCCATAGCCGACATTAAAAACCAGGCACTCATCTGCCCCTGGTCTTCATCTCCCAGATAGGCATTTGAAACTCCGTATCCATAAAACCGGGACAAGATATCACGATTCCATTTTTGAGTGAGCCATGGTTTTTTAACCCAGTTGAACATAAATGAAAAATGCATGGATTGCTGATTACCCTGAATGACCGGAAAGTCCCAATATTTTTCATTAGGAGCATTGTATCGCCACCTACTGCTCACATTGAAACCTTCGTCAAGACGTTTTACGAATACATCCTCCCCGATAATATCCGCCAGAGCGGGAATATCCTGAGGTACAAAAAACGTGAGTTGCCATGCATTGCCTTCGGCAAATTGATGATTGCCACCAGTTTCGATAGGATCAAAATCCTTATACCATACACCGTCTGAGTGCTTTAGTCTCGCAAAGCCAATTTCAGGATCAATGGCGTTTTTCCACCAATAAGCCCTATCAATAAATTCATCAAATTCTTTTGTCTTACCCAAAGATTTGGCAAATTGCGCAACGGCGAAATCGTCAAAGGAATATTCTAAAGTATTGGAAAACCGACCTTTATTATAGGGAACATAATGGTATTTAAGATAGGGCTCCAGATCCCTGTTACCTGCATATCCGTTACCCACTTGCTCCCCTTTTGTCGTTTGCATTTTATACACGGCTTCAAAAGCTTTTTCGGCATCAAAATCCCGAATGCCCATTTGATAAGCCCCCACGATTAGCGGAATTTCGTGTTCGGCCACCATCACTGGTATAAATTCCATTCCGGCAGGTCCCTTAGCCAGCCAGCCATTAGCGTCATACATGGCCAATTGCGATTTTACCCATTTTGATGACCATTCGGGAGTTACAAGATTCCAAAATTGGTTGAGGTTCCAAAAGGTGTTCCAGAATGCGTCGCACCCCAGTGCTACATCATCGGGGTTTAAGAATTTCTGAACCTTTTCTTCAGCATCGATCCAACTGCCATCCACATCACTAAAAATGTTACGGCTTACCAGTGCCCGGTACATATTGGAATAGAATCTGGTTTTTTCCAATCGGTTTTCAGAGTCAACCCTGACTCTTCTGAATAAATCGTTCCAAGTTTTTTCCTGACTTTCACGGACTTTTGCAAAACTCCAATCAAACGGCTCTGAAATTTCTGTTTTCAGATTGAGTGCCGCATTTTCGATGCTCACATACGATAGGCCTGTTCTGGTCTGCACCACTTGATTTGCGGAAGTGTCGAATTCTACAAAAGCCACTATATCCTCCGGATCTATAACGGTGAGCCTGGTAGTATCGCCCGAAATTGACGCATCGCTCTGTCCCTTTTTGGGACCGTCGACCCAAACGCCGAATTTTTTGATGGGCTGGTCAAATTCCATTGCAAAATGAACAGTGTATTCCTGGTCGACCTCGTCCCACTGCCTTTTTTTATCCCCCCCCTCCACCATCTGACTCCGGTAATATTGTTCCCCCCAAATTGATGACGATTTTTGTTTACTGTAACCAACAATCCTGTGGTCGTTTACTTTTTCAAAATACGCTTCTTCAATATTGTAGGCATATTCAGACGGAATCTTTAAATCGATCAGAATTCTTGAATCTGGGATATCTTTTGGATAGGTATATCTCTGGAAACTGGCTCGTGTAGTTGCTGTTAACTCAGCCCTGATTTTATAATCACTCAAAAGAACGGAGTAATAACCCAAAGGTGTCTCCTCTGTCCTCTTGTCAACTCGCGAGCTATATCCCTTATCTGGTTCGCCTTGGTTTCCTACCTCGGTAATCAGCGGGCCGTTTGTAGGAAATGTCCCCAGCCCTGCCATCGTCCATTCATGAATATGACTAAAAGTACCAACACTCTCAAAAGTAGGTTGATAGCCGGCCTGCCATCCTTCATTTTGGTTGTCCGGGCTTAATTTAACCATGCTAAAAGGCATCCATGGGCCCAGAGCAATCATCCATCTTGAATGCCCGGTGCCAATTTTGGTATCAACATAATTCGACAGTTTGTTGAGCTTTTGTGGACTACGCCCGATTTCGCCCTTTTCAACTATTCTTTCATCCAGAAGTATGACATATTGGCTCTTCTTGACTTGGCTGACCGCGCTCATCGGAACTTCATAAATATTTCTGCCATGCTCAACAACTTCTTCAAAAGCTGATTCCCCATCCAATATTACCTTCACATTCGTATTTCCCTGAAGATGTTGCACGTCAAGTAACATAGGCTGAATCCGGGCACCGTTACTATCAATTTCATAATTGGCGGCAGAGACATTCCTGACAATGGCATTTTTGGGCTGTAATAAGCTGACCTGATCCGGAGCTTCCAAACGTACCTGGTCGAAAACCAACCAACTACCTTCTAAGGATGTTAATTGAATACTATTCCCTCCCTGTTTGATTACATCTGAGTTTATGGGAACTATTATTTTTTGCTGCTTCGTATTGGTCATGACCCCTTTCAGTGCTTCCATACTTTGGCCTTGTTCCAATCTGAATTTCCAGGATTTATCATTCACGGTTACCTTTAAATAAGGTGGTATTTCAGGATTACAATCTAAAATATCAATGATCAATTCCCAGTCTCCGGTTTTAGGTTTTGAATCAATACCAAATAAAATATTGATTTCATGTGGACGAATGCCGGCCAATTCTGAAGTACCTCCCCAATAATCTATGGCCCCAGGCAGAATAAAAGGGAAATCCTTTTTTTCAGTGGAATAACCTACTACAAAGAACCGATCTTCCCATCCAAAGTCCTTTTCCAAAAACTTCTCGTACTCCCCTGACGCCAAGGCAAATTCAGCACTACTATCGTCCGATTTTCCTATTTGCCATAAAACAGATTTCTGAGCCTGACAAGAGATCAACACGATGGTAAAAAGAAAAAAAGTAAGTAATATATTTCTGTTCATTATACAGATTTTAACAGGCATTATCCTTTACAAAGGACACGATGACTTTCGCCTTTTCTCTCCCCTTGTTGGTCAATCGATAATTTCTCGCAGCTGCGGGTATTGCAAAAGTTTCGGCATATCGAAAAGATTGAAGCGGATGTTGGTTCGTTTTAAGCGCTATTGAAGACCCTTCAACAAGCATTAATATGTGACAATGGCTTTCTGTTGCAATCTCAATTTCTTCTTCGAATTCATAGCGATAGATTTCATAAAAGTGATCCGGATGTGTAGGCAAATGAATCAACTCCCAGCCATTCCCCTTATCTTTTATATAGGGTTTTGAAACCAATGTTTCCTGTACATTCCCGCCTTGTCTTTCAAAATTCAGGTTATTAAATGCATGCTCTATATTCAGGGGTCTGGGTTGTCCATCGAGGTCCAGTCGCTGCCAGTCGTACATTTTAAAAGTAAAAATATATGGAGTGGCACTTATTTCTAGAACCATATTGTTGATACCCGAACAATGTACCGTACCATGAGGAATTAAGAACAAGTCGTGTTTTTTGGCCGGAATCTTCTGAATATATTTTTCCACATCAAGCACCTCCTTTGTCTCAAAACTGTGCTCCAATGCTTGCTTGAATTCAGTGGGGTTGATATTCTCCCGAAACCCTAAAAAAACCATTGCGTCATCTCCGGCGTCCAGAATATAGTAGGTTTCGTCCTGAGTAAAGTTCTCACCGAACTCCTTCTTTATATATTCAGGTTTAGGATGGCATTGAACCGATAGATTTCCACCATTGAAGGTATCCAGAAAATCGAACCGTATCGGAAACTCATCCTGGAATCTTTTGGCCGCCTTCCCCAGTACGTTTGTAGATTCCTGAAACATGAGCATATCAAAAGATACTTCCAATAGTTTTCCATCCTTCTCAAATACAAGGCCATTCTCCGGAACGATCATCTCAAAGGACCAGGCATAATTGGGCACATCAGGGTTAAGACCTGAAAACCGATCCTTCATCCATTGCCCTCCCCAAACACCAGGTTCGAACCATGGTGTACCCTGAAATAACTGGTGGACATTTGGTTAAGACTTTCTCGCAATGCATCGCCTTTGGTCCAGGTAGGGTTGGTCGGTCTTTGCTGGTCAACAATAATATCTATTTCCGGCAATAATCTTTTCTTCTCCTTATTAAGTACCACCCAATCCACAAAGTAAAAATGCTTGTACATTTGTTTTGGGTCATTAGTAAAAGAAAATCCAAGATTGCAAATTTCAGAAGCCCTCATCCTGAACTGCAGCTCATTCTTGGGAAGATCGAAATAGACCAGAAATCCATTTATATTACACTGACTTGCACCCGTGCCATAGATAATTGTTATATCAGAATCTAGATCTGATTGAATATTAGCCAGCCGATTGCGGTCAAAATAATCACTTAGCTCCAAATCTGATTTATGGCCAAAAATAGGATCCTCTCCTCCCAAAAAAGGTTCCACCAATTTCTTGATTTCTTCTTCGTGCTTAAAGTATTCCTTAATATCATAAATGGTTAAGGTGAGACCATTATTTCGCAATAGTTGAAATATGGTGATGCTGACCTCGCCCCAGTCCACACCAATATAACCGTCAAGAATGACTTTTTTTTCCTCTTTAATTACCTTGACCAAAGTCTCTTACCCATGGTTGATGGTGCCTTTTAAAAGAGGAAAGGTGGGATAAATGTCATAGGTTGATTTTTTGGAAGCATATTTATTTAATGGCATCAAAAATTGACTGGTGTTTCTTTTCATTAAAAAGGCTTTACAAAATCAATGCTTTAAGCATACCGGGGAATTGCTAAGATATACATTTTATGTTCTAATGTATGAACATGTTCATAAACTTTACCCTTAAATTCCATATCTATTCTGGATTTCAGATCAGTTATCTTAGACCAGACGAAATGATATTTCTCCAGTAAGTCCGAAGGCAATTGAGATTTGTAATTATGGGGCTTTATCTAAAAATTTCCCATCTGGGAAATAGCCTCCTCCACGGTATCTACGGGGAGTTTACATGTATTACTCTGGCAGACATAAATGTAGGTATCATTAACTACCCACCTGCCTCGGAACAGTGGAAGATCACTTTCATTTTCACTCCCGACGAGAAGGACATTTGTAATGTATTTTTCATTAAATTTTTTGATCATCAGACGTGCATCTTTACCCACAACAGCTATTTCATAATAGGGATAGGTAATATTTAATAGGAGGGAACTCCAGTTGGCATAATGCTGCCCAGATTCCTGAATATTTGGAAGGATTGAGGACAGCATACTTTTAGCCCTATTCATCTTCTCCATATTATATTGAATATGACCCAATTGAAATAAATTATGTGCAATAACCGAATTTGAACTTGGGAAGTAGCCATCAGCCGTTTTTACGACTTTTGAGATAAGTTCATCATTGGTACTGTATCTGAAAAGATCTGAATCCTCATCTTGAAATTGATCAATTGCACTCTGATTGATGTCTTCAGCAAAGTTTAAATATTTGATTTGAAGTGTTGTACTATAGAGATTGAGGGCGGCATTTGCCAAAAAGGCAAAATCCTCTAAAAAAACATCAACCCGTCTGCTGCCCTTTTTGTAAGTATGAATGAGTTGACCTCCAATTAAGCTTTTTTCTTTAAGAAATTGAAAGGTATTTTCTGCTCTATCTAAAAATATCTCATCGCCAAAAGTCTTATAGGCCTCTAATAATCCATTGATAGCTAATGAATTCCAGGAGGTTATTATTTTGTCATCAATTTGGGGGTGTACTCTTTTTTTCCTGTATTTGATTAATAACTTCTTCCATTCTAAGATTTTGGCTGCCAAATCTTTACTCAACATTGAATTTTGCTGGATAAATTCAGCGTCGTCCATATTTTTATACAGTACAAAACCCTCATTATTCAAATCCTGATCCGTTTTAATGCTATAATATCTTGAAAACAATTGAAAATCTTCTGCTAAAATTGATTTAAGTTCTTCTTCTTTCCATAGATAAAAATGTCCTTCCTTTCCATCACTGTTGGCATCTAAAGCGGCATAATAGGCCCCCCCGGAATCTTTCATTTCCTGCTCCATAAAAGCAAATGTTTCCATTGCAATTCTTTTGTACGCCGGTTCTTTAAAAACCCGATATGCTTTGGAATACAGACCTAATAGCTGCGCATTATCATATAGCATTTTTTCATAATGTGGTATTTTCCATTGGGCATCGGTACTATACCTGAAGAAACCTCCACCGATATGGTCATAAATACCTCCCATGGCAATTTTATTCAAGGTGTTTTTCACATGAGATCTTACTTCTTCGTCCCCGGTTATTATAGCATAGGACAACAAGAACTCCAACTTTGTTGGGGTAATAAATTTCTCAACCTCAATTTCACCGCCCCACTCCAAATCCCAATTTGCCTTCCAGTTTTCCACACTTTTTTGTAAAATACTCGTACTAAAGCCATGTAAGTCCGTTGCAGGGCGAATAAAGTTTTCATCCTGAATCCCTTTCGTTAAAATACTTGCATATGCTTCCATCTTTTCAGAATCCTCAACATATTGTTCACTAAATTGAGTCAAAACCTTCATCCATTGCTCTTTGCTGTGGTAGGTATCCAAATACACCGGTTTTCCGTCAGGTAAGATAACAGCATTTAATGGCCAACCTCCCGCACCCTTAGTCAATTGGATGGCAGTCTGATATATATGATCAACATCCGGCCTTTCTTCCCTGTCCACTTTTATATTAATAAAACTCTTGTTCATAAGCTTTGCTACCTCTTCGTCCTCAAACGTTTCTTCTTCCATAACATGGCACCAATGACATGAGGAATATCCTATGCTCAGCAACACAAGTTTATTTTCTTTCTTTGCTTCTTCAAATGCTTCAGGACTCCATGATTTCCAATCAACCGGATTGTGAGCATGTTGAAGAAGATAAGGACTGGTCTCATTGATTAAGGCGTTGGTAAATTTATGATTCAACTCCTTATCGTTAGTATCTCTTTTGCAGGAAAGGAGTAACAATGAGAAAAAAAATAACAGTACAATAAATTTAAAATTCGCCATCAGGGTTTTTAGAACAGGAAATTTTCTATCACTGCTTGTGTATAAAAATACTTCAACTTCTAAATACATACTCCTAAAAATTTAATTTATGATTGAACTTTCGGGTTTTATTTAGCCAATTTCGATATTCCAGTAATAAGTTCTTATTGAAATATCACCTTCTGCCTATTTTTGATGATGAATTATGGGGCTTACCTCCTCCTATAACCTCCATCACTGAAAATTTACCGTTGAGAGCCATCCGAACTGTAACACGCTGAAATCTTTAATATCCTTATTAAAATGGCTGGTCAGATGCCGCAACAATAAATCCTGTTTTAAGGATTTCGCAGTATCGCCCGTTTTTAAAGATTCAGGACCCTTGAACTTATACTTTTTATCCTAGTCTTATAAAATGAAAATCACGTATTTCCTTTTTATTGTTTTAATTCACACTGGGCTTTACCCGCAGGGAAGAGCAGATATTATTTATGATGGACTACTGGAAATTGCTCAAAAAGAAAAATTTCCTGGCATGGTGCTGTGGATCAAAAAGGGAAATGATCTGCCATGGGCCGGGGCCACTGGCTTTAGGAATATTGAAAATAAAATCAAAATGACCTCCGATATTCGGTTTCATACAGGCAGTCTCACAAAACTGATAACGGCTGTGGCTTGTCTTCAGCTCATAGAAAAATCACAACTCGCTTTGTCCGATAAAGTAACGGATATACTAATGCCTGGAGAGATCGGCAAGATCCCCTTTATAAATGAAATAACCGTAGCTCAGCTCTTGAATCATCAGAGTGGGATCTATAGTGGCAACAACAACCTTAAGTACATCAGTTCGCTTATTGGTGCCGATGCCGACAGACATTCTGAATGGACCAATCGTGATTTTCTTGCACTTACCTGGAATGGTGAAAACGAACCCTTTGGAAAACCAGGAGAAGATGCCTTTTATGGGGATAACAATTACATCCTCCTCGGGATGATTATCGAAAAAATAACGGCCTCGTCCTTAGTTGGCTATGTACAAACCAATATTTTTGATAAACTAAGCATGAAAGATAGCTACTATTGTACGGATAGTGCCGCCGTATCAAAAAATTCGGGCTATCCTCATACAAGCGGTTATTTGGTTCTATCAGAAGAAATACGGAACATATTAACCGTACATCCTAAATTCCACAGGGTAAATGACACCTTGGTCAATACTACTGAAGCCATCGAAAAAATAGACGGTGCAGCTGCGATCATCAGCACCGCAGCCGATGTTGGCAACTTTGCCCGGGCATTATTCAATAATGAACTTCTGTCATCAGCTGGGATGGAAACCTTACTCAAATTCTCGACGGGAATTGAAAATGACCCTCCTGAATCGGTAAGGCAGGGTCCCATTCGTGCCTTTAAAAAGTCCTATGGCATTGTGTTTGCAGCTGAGGGTGACAGTACTGGGGGGATAAATACTATTATGGCATACCATCCCGCCAGCAATACCATTGTCGTTGGCTTCATTAATATTTTCGGATTATGGAAGGAAAAGGAAACTGTTCTGGATCAGATTCTGCCGGAGATCTTAAAAATTTAGAATTTTATGCGAATTGGCTTCCGGATCACTTCATAGCCAGGATGCTCTGGTATTGACCGGGATTTAATCTGAAGGGCCTTCGGATTCTATTATCGGAATGTGCCCAACCTTAAAATTAACTGAGTTGGCTATAAAACAAAGATCATTGGCATTTTTGTGTAAGTTTTTCGCCCTTTCAACCATTGAACTTTCCTTGACTATAACCCTCGGTCGCAAAGTGACATCGGTGAAACGTCCTCCCCCATCAGAACCTTCAAGCATTATTCCAGTCGCATTGTCTGTATAATCCGTAACTATCACTCCCGCCTCTGAACACAGATGCAAGTACCAAAGCATGTGACACGAAGACAAGGAGGCGACTAATAATTCCTCCGGATTGTATCTGGTAGTATCGCCAAGAAAGGCAGGGTCGGACGATGCCGGGATATCCGGTTTATTTTCAACCGATATGGTATGACTTCTTTCATATTGTCTATATCCTGAAGTGCCGATCCCTTTATTTCCAGTCCATTGGACAGTCGTCCTATAGCTATGATGTTTTCCCATTATCAAAAATTGATTTAACTCCCCCAGGTTTTCATCCATTCTGTGGAAACTTTTTTTGCCCTTTCGTAATTATCCGGTACAATGACCAATTGATTTGAATGGTCACTGTACTGAACCAGAATATTTACCCCGGCGTTGGCTAACTCCCTGCAGAAGGCACCTAGTTGACCGGGCACATCCTGCCTCAATTTTTGTATGATCACCTCATTGACCCTTTCAACTTTAAAGCCCGCTTGTTTCAATACCAACGCTGCCCGGTCCGCTTCTTCGACCAAAAAATGGGCCATTGAAAATTTCCCGTTTCCAAAAACACCGCCGCCTTCCAGACTTATTTTGTGCTTACCCAGGGTTTCCCCCATTAGGGCCAGTATACCTGCTTTGTTCTCCAACACTACTTCAATGTCCTGCATGTGATTTCTGATTTTAATTACTAGTGGCAAAGTAAATTGAAATATTACATTTACAATTCATTTTAGGATGAACTATGGAAAAAGAAAAATTTATTTTAGTAACATCTCTTTTGAGTGAGCCTTCCCGAACGAGGATCTTATGGCACTTACTTGATGGGAGGGCTTATACGGCCAGCGAGCTGGCCCTGGTCGCGGACCTTTCTCCTACTGCAATTAGCAACCATCTTTCAAAACTTTTAAAAGGCACTATTTTAAAAGTCGATGTGCAAGGAAGGCATCGTTATTATTCTTTTGCAAATGATGAGGTTGCCTACGTCATTGAAGCCATGGCAAATCTTGTGACCGAAGGGCGACGTTTGCAAAGTGAAGGATCAATAAAGGAAAATGGCATTAAATATTGCAGAACCTGTTATGACCATCTGGCCGGGTATGTTGGGGTTAGCATCACCGAATCGATGGAGAAAAGGGAGTATCTGCTAAAGTCGGACAAACGCTATCTTGTTACAGCTAAGGGTTGGCACTGGCTATCACAACTAGGAATAACGCCGGAGAACTTTGCGGGAAGCAGACGTCCACTAACCCGTCAATGTCTTGATTGGTCTGAAAGGCGTTCACACCTGGCGGGGCATCTCGGCGCTGTTCTATTACAAAAAATGTTAACTGAAAACTGGCTTAAGAAAATCCGCTTCTCCAGGGAATTGGTGTTGACTTCCAAAGGTCGCGCATCTATCTCCAATTTACTGGGAATCGATTTGAAGTAAGCAGATGTTTTTGATAACCCAATCTAATCGAGAGTGATTATATGTAAATTTGACCTGGTATAAAGTAAACGCCTTGCAGTTTTCTGAGGACGCCGTAATCCAGACGATTGCGTGTCTTAGCATACAACTGTCACTCTGTGGTACAATAGACTATAGGCTTCCGGTGGTCCGGTAACAACAGTTGTACTTCATCAAATTCGTTTTTGGTCGCCACATCTGCATGTTAGAATCATTGCAGTTAACTCCAAAAGATGTAAGCGCTACGGGCTTATTGTTCGCGGTATGTCTGGCTTAGATTGAATTTGTGTTGGGGTTTGAAAAATGATAAACTTTAAACAGATGGCTAAAAAGGAAATTCAAAATAGAGAAGATGTACAACTGCTGGTGGAGACTTTCTACGTAAAAATCCGGAAAGACATAGTACTTGGCCCGATTTTCAATGGGATCATATCTGATTGGCAAAGGCATCTGACATTGCTGGCTGATTTCTGGGAAACCCAACTTTTTCTGAAAAGAAAGTATTACGGCAATCCTGTTACCGCCCATCTGGAAGTAGATATCAAGTTAAACCACACCATTAACTCCGCGCATTTCGGACTATGGCTCAATTTGTGGTTTGAGACAATAGAAGAACTTTTTGAGGGCGAAACGGCCTGGATCGCCAGGAACAGGGCACAAAAGATGAGCACCATGTTGTTTATGCAAATATTCCACCATCGGAATGATATGCAGTAAGGGATCACAGAAGAATTGGCTTTAATATCCTTCATGTATTGGTCAGGAATACTATATCTGAATCCACGAATGGCCCAACCGGAAGTCTTCCCCTTGGCAAAACGAAAACATGCACATATACATTTGGTGACACTGTTTTTGTCATCGATGGACATTCACTCCGCTTATCGGGTATAAAACCGAGTCGTTTTAATGCTGGTTAGCCGAAACAGCGTACTTTATTTAAAGGGAAGGGTGGATATATCTATTTTTAGTATCTTTCAATTTGCAGCAGAATATTTTCAATTGTAGTTTTGAGTATTTTCTGTCTTAATTGATTAATCAATTTGATAGTGTTTTTTGCCTCGGGATTTTTTAACATCGAAATCTTAAGGGATATTGCTGCCAATTGCGCGGAAATGGTTCATGGAATACTGGAATGGAATGCTTCATATGAGTGAAAAATGTACCGGAATGGAGCCCAGGAACAGGGAATACCTAATCACAGGAATGTATAGAGCAAATCTTAAATATCTGGAAAACTTTAACCCTCGTCATAACTGATAATTTAAAACTGATAAAATGAAAAGAAGACAATTTTTAACAAAAGGGACTTATACCATGACTTCGTTGGGTATTCTGGCCCATATACCCATGAACATCTTTGCGTCTGTATCTAAGAAATTGGTAAATATGCCCATTGGTTTTCAGTCCTATGTACTTCGGGAAGATATCGGTAAAGATATTACCGGCACATTAAATGAAATGAAAACGCTCGGTTACGAATATGTTGAAATGTGTTCTCCCAAAGGCTATATGGGGCCATTTGAGCCATTGGCGAAATATTCAGGCAAAGAATTAATGCAACTGATTGACAATACCGGAATGAAATGCAACAGCAGCCATTTCACCTGGGACGAGATGGAGAAAAACCTTGATGAGCGTCTTGAATTCGCTAATGAAATGGGACTTGAGCATTTTGTGGCTTCCGGTGGTTTGCATTCAGAAACCATGGATGAGCTAAAAGTGAAATGTGATAAATTGAACTCCATGGGGGAAAAGATAAAAAATGCAGGTATGATTGCCGGCTTTCATAATCATGCCGCGGAATTCGAAACCAAATTCGATGGCAAGTATGAATATGATGTCATATTAGAACTGTTAGATCCGGAGGTGGTGAAAATGCAATACCAGACCCAGCCAATAACCATGGGGGTACAAGGTTCTACCTACTTCAATAAATTTCCAGGGCGATTTATTTCAACCCATATGCAAGATTATGACCCAAACGATACGACTAAGGAAATCGCTCTTGGTCAGGGGATTGCGGATTGGAAAGATTTTTTTGCCTCCGCTGCAAAAGGAGGTGTACAGGTGGCCTATGTCGAGATGGAGTCGAATCCAGGTACTTTAAAGGATAGTATTGCCTATTTAAAAGAATTATAACGCCACGGGGACATATATAGAAATTATAAATAACCATCAAGCCCATTTGTTCTAAAGTTTGGGGAGTATTTCTCATTGTCCGTTCTCATATCCCCTGTCATGGTAAAAGTATACCTCAAAGGTTTTGACACTATGAATGTCCAATAAACTTTTAAGCGTCTATAGATTGTAATTGTTTGAATATTGGCAACTTCCTGAACCTGTCCCGGGGTATGACATCCTAAAATGACTTCAGAGGTTTTCGCATTAAAAAAACACCTTGTGTTGTATATAAACTGGTATAATAGTTTTCAGCAGTCAGAAAACGTACTTGTGCCGGTTCACAAAAATATTTGTTGCTATCCCGGGTTTACTCCAACCACAAAGGTTGGGGTAATTGTTCCTTTTTAGGAGCTGCTTTCAGCTTGTCAATGATGAACCATATAAGCGCAAAATCTATGAGTGTCCAGAAAATAAAGAAATAACGGTAGACTCCAAATCTGGAACCCGGTAAATCCAGATAGGGACTAAATGTTGAGCTCAGATAAAAAAACCACGCGAAATGTAATCCCACCCAGAGAATACAGAAACATATCGTCACTAATATTCCAAATTCAAAATTCTTAGATTTTTCGATAATTCTGCCCAATATCTTAAAGCCAGGGAACCACGGTATCCAAATTCCGAGTTGCCATATCAAGACATAAAACAGGTTGATCTGCTTTCGAACTGTAGCTTCCCGCCAATATATCAGTAAGCCTAGTATAAGGCTTATTGATATAATTAAGAATAAAAAATTTCGGATTTTCATTTCGGGTAAGGTAAATTAATGCACTTTTTAATATCCTTTTGCTTTCCGATAAAGTTAAGCCATGCGTTACAGTAATTGAATTCCATGGCCATAAACCGGTAGGGTTAGCGAACCGGACAGCATTCGTATATTCCGGGTCCCATAGGGATATGGCATTAAGGGCAGGTACTCATTTTTATCTAAATACAGGCGGTATAAGTACAGAGGATGATCTTATTTTATTTTTTCCTTTTGGGAGTTTATCCAGGAATTGACGCTTCGCTCCAATAATTCCAACGGCAAAGCACCGCTTTTAAGGACGGTATCATGGAATTCCTTAATATCAAATTGGTCTCCCAGTTCTGATTCTGCCTTTTTCCGCAATTCCTGAATTTTAAGCATTCCTATTTTATAGGAGGTAGCCTGGCCTGGCATTACCATGTAACGCTGTACTTCAGCCACTATCGCGCCCTCTGAAATAGATGAGTTTTCAGTAAAGTATTTTATTCCATCCGCCTCGGTCCATCCTTTAGAGTGTAAGCCAGTATCGACTACCAGTCGTATCGCTCTCCATATTTCATTTACCAAACGGCCAAAATCATAATATACATTCTGATACCCACCCATTTCTTTTGCCAAAGCCTCAGAATATAAACCCCAACCCTCACTGTAAGCACTGACATCTGCCGGTGTCCTGAATTTGGGAACAGACTCCAGTTCCTGCGCAATGGAGATCTGCATATGATGCCCGGGAATGCCTTCATGGTAAGCCACCCCCTCCATCGTCGATTTAGGCATTGCGCTCATATCAGATAGGTGCGAATAATACGTGCCTGCCCTGGAACCATCCGGTGTTCCTTGCATATAGTGCTGCGGAGCCCCATCTTGTTCTCTAAACGCCTCTACCCTCTTTACCTCCAATTTGGCCTTAGGTAAAATACCAAAATAATCAGGAATTTTTTCTGTCATTTCCTCCAAATAGCGGGTGCACTCAGCCAAATACGCTTTCCGTCCCTCATCTGTATTCGGGAAGAAAAATTGTGGGTCGGTATTAACGAACTTAAAAAACGCATTTAAATCTCCATCAAATCCAACCTTTTCCTTAATGGCCATCATCTCTTTTTTAATTCTGGCTACCTCTCCTAATCCGATCTGGTGGATTTCATCAGCAGTAAGTTGTGTAGTTGTAGAAACTTTTAATCGATAATTGTAAAAGTTTTTACCATTCGGATGTCGACTAACCCCTGTCGGTGTTTCTTCTGCATTGTCCATTTCAGTTTCCAACCATGACAGAAGATCGTCATAGGCAGGTTTAAAATAATCATTAAGCGCTTTTTCCGATTTTTCTTTAAGAGAAACCGCTTCTTCGGAAGTAATTTTGTCTGATGCCAAAAGCACTTCAATTTTTTCGTTCATATCCTTCAACAGGGGGGAATTTTTTTTACTAGCAGAAAAAGGATTGCCATCCAGTAAAGCCCTGGTTTGGGTAATTACAGTTTTAAATGCAAATTTTGGAGGAAGTATGCCTGCGGCAGCTTGTTTTTTAGCTCGCTCTTCCAGTTGATTAATAGCTCTACCGACTTCTTTAATTCTTGATACATAGGCATTCATATCGGCAAGACTGTCCACTTTATGAAAATTAATCAAAATGTTCGGAAGAGCGGTGTGCATTCCCCGCATTTGATCAAATACATAGTCCATGCCTCTAAAGGAAACACCTTCCCTTAAAATTTCGTAATTATACATCCAAAGATCGTAAGAGACCTTATCAGCCTCTTCCAGTTGGACATACGAAAACTTTTGTTTGAGCTCCTCCACAGTTTGTGCATACCAGTCTAACTGCTGATCCTCTGCTTCTTCGCTCAAATCATCAATTCTGTCATACTGGTCCTTACGGCCTTGAATTGTCAGCTGAATGGGACTCATTTGTAACAGCGCTTCATACTTAACATCAAACCATTTATTAAGTTCTTCCTTTTGACTGACTTCTTGTTTAACCGCCTCCTGACAAGATGTCAATGTTAGAAAAAAAAGACAAAAAGATTTTACAACACCTAATGTGATACTTTTTAGCATGATTCTTATTTAAAGGTTAAATCTTTATACATTATTGTCTAAAAGTGAATTACTCCAATACTTAATTTGATGCAAGATTGAACATAAGTAAAATAGTGTTCACCTACATTATTACTTACAGTTTTAAATCTGACATATCGTTTTATCGAAAATATTCCCGCAAAGGCTAACATTACATTTTGATAGTCCAATGGATTAAATTAACCGAATTAATTTACAATTCCAGCTGACGATCTTCTTAAAAATAATCTCAAAATGGACCGATGGCCAGACATAGACAGCCTTGTTTGTTTGGTATTGTGAATCAATAGGACAATTTTACCCAATTATAAAATATCTAAAATATGAATGGCTGGGCAAACTGAATTAAATGGTACAAAAATTGAAATGGCTCAAAAATACGAAAGTTACACAATGTTTCATTCTCTAAAAAGGACCATGACTTCAGAACAACTATCTTATGATCGAACGACTGTATATTCACCGGACTTTGCCATTTTTTATGTTAAGTTCATTTAGAGAACCATTAATTTATTTCTAACTTGAACTTCTATTGAATTAACTGAAAGTTGAGGAACAGTTATGGGAAACGAATTTTAAGTTCTGATATAAAATAGCCCAGTAAAAGTGAGTTACAAATTTTTTGATCGATGTTTAAAGTTTTCTGATTCCCAGTACCCGTGTTTTGCATATTTCTGAAACACATCAAAAAATTCAGGCCTCGTGCTGCCGTTATTGAAAGGACAAGCAATATCTTAAAGGATATTAGCGCAACTTGTGCAGTAAAGTAAAATTCCTTTATAAGCCTTAAACCTAAATCCCATAAAGCAATTTATCATGAGAAAAATAATTTTAAATCTGGCCGTTTCTTTGGACAACTATATTGAAGGACCAAATGGCGAAACAGACTGGCTGACATTTTCCGATGAAACCGGAAAGGTATTACATAATTTTTTAAAGGAAATTGATACGATTCTATACGGGCGCAAAAGCTATGAAAAGTGGGGGACCTATGTTCCTGAGGAAAACGCAATGGAATTTGAAAAGACCTTCTATAGCGCAACAAATAAAATGAACAAATACGTATTTTCAAAGTCAAAAACTGATTTGAAGGGAAGTCCTGCAATTGTGGCAAATAACATTGCGCAACAAATGCAGGACCTAAAAAAGCATTCCGGGAAGGATATATGGCTCTATGATGGTGCAGGATTGATTTCAACATTTATGAATTTAGGTCATTGATGAATTCAGACTTGCCATATGTCCCATAGTTTTGGGTAAAGGCAAACCTTTGTTCGCTGATTTGAAAGATAGAATGAAATTGCAACTACTGAATGTCCAATCGCATCATTCAGGATTCTTGTCCCTGACTTATATCCCATTAACGAATTAGACTACACCAAACATATTTACGCTTTGGCAACGACCAAAATCATTCACTGGGCTTTCAAAGCCTTTGTTCAGTTCGATAACTTGCTCAGAGCCTGATTTTTTTCGGATATAATGTTTTTGGTAAGTTTTAAAATTTGTTACGTCTGAACTGGTAGATAATTAACTCGCAAATTGCAAGGATGATAAGACATGTAGAAAATACCTTCGGAGCAGTGACACCGTTTTCATGACACTTATTTTTAGGGTTACTGAATAAATTACAGCATAAACTTGTATTCAGGAAACCCGGGATTTCTTAAAATGAGACGAGCCGCCAAGTAGCTGCGACGATACTTGAAAGTAAAACTTTTGAAAAATAATATTCGGTATTGAACCGTAAGGTTTAGAGAATAAAATGGGCGGCAGAGGGGTAAATTTCAACCACTTCAATTAAAAAATAATGCTATTGGGTTATGTTACAACTAAGAGCTGAAATATATTGACATGATGATTTTTAGAATCTATATTTTAATCGCCATCTTGAGTCTCGGATCGTGTAAGCAAGTGCAACAAATTTCTGACGTATTTGTGGAACCGAGCCCTCGTGAAGCATACGCCAGGAACTTTGCGAAGGATCATTTGATCTACGCCCGATGGCGGACCTCTTTTGAAACCGTAATGAAGGATAGTTTGAAAATTGATTTACCCTTTGTTGAAGTAGGTAGCTTCTTTGCGCAAGATTTTCCCGTTTACGGTTATACCACCAACTTGTTACGTGGTGAAAAAGTAGTGATTTCCTTCGTCACAGAGGTTGATTCCGTTCCCTTTTTTATCGATATTTATAAGTTCGGGACCGCCGACAGTTTGGCGACCAAATCGCTTCTGGGTGAGAAAGGTTATGGCAAACAGCATGTAGAACTTTTGATAGAAGAAACGGGGCAATACAGGCTTCTTCTGCAACCGGAACTGCGTCAAAGTGCTGACTTCAAATTAGAAATCTATACGCTCCCGTCCCTTGCTTTTCCGGTCGCCGGAGTTTCTGACAATGCCATTCAAAGTTTTTGGGGAGCGCAGCGTTCAGCAGGCAGGAGGCTGCATGAAGGCGTTGATATCTTCGCCCCAAGATTGACACCCGTCCTGGCTGTCTCAGAAGGACGCATCAGCTTCACAGGTGAACGCGGGCTGGGTGGAAAGCAGGTCTGGCTTCGGGAAGGGGCTTTTAAGAAATCATTTTACTATGCGCATCTTGATAGTATCCACGTATCGATGACTGAGAAGGTAATGGTTGGTGATACGCTGGGATTTGTGGGGAATACAGGCAACGCAAGAACCACCACCCCGCATTTACATTTCGGCATCTATACCGGTAACGGTGCCATAGACCCGCTGCCCTTTATTCGCCGGAAGGAGAGAAAGAAAACCGAATTGCAAGCACCGGCGTATAAAGGCCACGTATCATCCCAAAATGCCAACGTACGACTGGGCCCGAATACCAAAGCGAAAATAATAAAGACACTAAATTCTCTTGATACCGTTTTGATTTTGGGGAGGACAGTTGATTGGTACCATACGGAACTGTCAGATAAAATTCAGGGATTTATTCACCACACTTTAATTCATGAAATAGATTCCGGTGTTTCCTCCGGAATAAGTTCTGAATAAGGCACTTTAGTCATAAATGCCATTGTTATGGAAATCATCGTTTTAAAATTTATCATTTATTTACCCGAAATTATCTAGTATTCCTTGGTCCGGGAAACAGAGAATATTACAGTTGTCTTTATAAATATTGTCATTAATTGCACTTTTACGGGATAATTTAAGTACAGTTAAACAATTCTCAAAATATTGATTAAACGAATTCAGACCTTTAACACTGCTTTTGCAACACCTCTTAATCCCCATGAGTTTTATACTACCTAAAATGAAAATACTGGGCTTAACTTTAATAATTTTAGGTTGCATTTCTTGTACTACTACTACTCCAGAATTAATCAACCTGGATTTGGAAATGGACCTAATTCCGGAAGGAATAGCTATCGATGCAGTATCTGAAACCGTATTTATTAATAGTTTAAGGAAGAACAAAATAGTACAATTTAAATTTGACGGAAGCAGCCCAACTGATCTTATTTCCAGTAACCAATATGGGTATTTATCGGGTTTTGGAATGACCATCAAAGGCGACACTTTGTTCGCCCTCAGCAACAATCTGTCCAGCGAGGTTAACAGATCGGTTTTACTATTGTTAAATCTTAAAACAGGTGACCTAATTAATTCATATGCTCTTGAGGATTTAAATCATCCTTATCTTAACGATCTGGTGGTCAGTCCCAATCATGACATATATATCACTGACTCTAACAGTAATATCCTCTATATAATAAAAAAATCAAGTGATGAACTGGAGGTTTTTATACGTGACGATGAAATTGCAAATTCTAATGGAATTGCCATTTCTGAAGATGGACAATATCTGTACCTGGCCTCACACAAACATGGAATCCGTATCATAAATATAAAATCCAGAAATATTCTCAATCATCCAAAGAATGAATTTACCGGCATAGATGGGATGAGATATTATAAAAACAGTTTAATTGCCATTGTAAATGCAAGGATTGACACACCAAAGCAAGGATTATTCCGCTTCTATTTGGATAAGAATAAAACCGCGATAATTAAAACTGAAAAAATAATACCATTTGGTGAGAATTTTATTCTTCCAACGACCTTTGATATAGTTCATGATTATATTATTTATGTAACCAACACCCAATTGGACAATTTTAATCAGGAAACCAATCAAATTATTGACAAGGAAAAATTGACACCTTACCAACTATTAAAGGTCAAAATAGAATAGCGAAGTGAAGCCTTATCCATTATAGGGATCCACTTAAATAATTAATATGCAGAATCAGTTACTAATTATCGGTCTTAATTCATTACTGATAATCAGTGCGGTTTAACGCAGAAGGTCACTTGTTATAGGCTAAATCCTGTTAAGGACATCTCATTGCTTCTTTCATTTTTAGATCTTCTTAAACCAAAATTTAACTTTTCAACTTCTTTTATTTGTGTCTTGATTGTGCGACTAACGTAAAATCCACCATCTCCCGTTGGGTACGTACGTAGCGTAAAGTCAAAATTTTCATATCCATATTTTTTCCTTTTTTCATCAATATTTTTATCAGAAGATTTTGGGAACAGGTGGATAAAAAACTTATATCCTGAAACAGAATCTACGTCAACCTGAGGGCCAAACTCAAAAATTAAATTATAAACAGCGTCTCTTTCTTTGATCAAAAAAACATTTTTGGCCACTATGTTATTGAATAGCTCTAGATCTTTTCCTAGTCTAATAGTCGTTTGAGATTTGGCACCCTCATTTGTTCCATACAGGTATAATTCCTTTTTTTTGGACATCCTGTTCGTCCAATAATTTGTTGAATTTAAAAGTTGGTCTTTAAAAAACTTACCTTTTAAATGGTTCGCTAAAAAAGTACTAATTTGAATGGCTCCATAATAACTGGTATGCTGATATCCTGTAAAACCACTTTCAAAACTTCTCTTTGTGAGTCCAATTTCTTTGGATAACATATTAAAGTCAAGATATGCTTCCCCATATTTGGAAGCTACTTTTTTTATGGTTTCGTATTTGGATTTATAGGTTATGTTCAACAAGTCACTGTATTTAGAACTCATGACATATAAAATTTTGACGTTTTTACGCTCCGCCATCGCGTGTATTTTTTTTAAATAATTCTCGTCTGTCTTACTAATTTTAAAATTGGATAAATCTTTTTTATCTTCAAGTTCATATTGCTCCGCGACCTTCTGCCCCATTTCACTTTTCCTGACAGAAAACCCCCTATAATCTTCCTTTTCGACTTCCTCTGATCTGACTAAATTGGAGGCCATAAGTTTTGAATCTTTCCAGTTATCATGCGTTCTAAAAATTGAGAACATACTGTTTACGTAATCTTTTCTGGGTCTTTGCTTTAAAATTGCCTTGATCTTATTGAATGAATATTTCATACCATCCAAATTGGAATATACACGATAATCACCTTCATGATTTTTCCAGCTACTGCCTCCCAAAATAGACAATTGAATGATTACAATTTTTGGATTCTGGGATTTTAGGGCTTCTACTAAATTAAAATAAGTCTGTTCTATCATCTGTGAATTACTGGCTATCACAAAACTATTTGTACCACAAATCGCGTCAATAATATCCGGGCTGTATGTAGAATATGCATGGGAATTGCCAAGGATCAAAATATCAAGACTATTGGGAGGAAGTTCATAATAATATTCCCATCTTTTTTGGATAAAATCGTATTTCCCTAAAAGGGTTTGCAATCCATTTAAGCAAATAAGAAAAAGTAGTATAAAACCGCCGACCGATAAAATTCTAAAACTGGAAATATATAAACTGTGCTTTTTCATTGCCTCCATAATACCCAAATATCAATATAAAAATTACCAAACACAGATAAAATCCCCATCTCACGGGCAGCCATTGGCCTTGAAGCCATTCCCGGATGTTTCTCTTCCTTTGTAACCAATGAACAGTTAACAATATTAAAATAGACAGGATCGCCAGGTTAAAATCCTTTTCATCCAATCCTAAGGAAAACAATTGTTGGTCGAATAATTTACTCCAATTCTGGATAAAAAGGTGCTTAATGATATAAAAGGCATCATTAACTGTATTGGCCCTGAAAAATATCCAAGCAAAACATACCAGCACAAATGTCTTAAGGCCATTAATAAATTTATAGGAAAACCCTAATTGTTCAATATTCATTAGTCGATATATTTTATCAGTGGCAGGTTTAGAAATTTCTTCGAAGATTAAATAGGCCCCATGCAGGGCACCCCATATCACAAAAGTCCAATTGGCACCATGCCATAATCCGCTAACCACAAAAACAATAGCCAGGTTTCTATACATCTTTAAGGTGCTTACCCTGCTGCCACCAAAAGGGAAGTATAACTAATCCCTGAACCAGGTGGATAAGGAAATGTGCCATCTTCGCCAAAACTCCCGTAGGGATTTGGAGAAGTACGGTCTGTCAAAATTCTTCATAAGGTCATAGCCCAAAACTTTCGCTGCTCCAATGGCTATATCGGAATACCCTGACAAATCGCATAATATTTGAAAAGAAAAGAAAATAGTAGCTAAGATAAATTGCACCCCTTCATAATCCGACGGATTGTTATATACCGTGTCAACCAATACTGCCAGGCGATCTGCAATCACTACCTTTTGAAAAAACCCCCAAAGCATCAATAGCAAACCGGATTTGATTCTTTCATAATCAAATTTTTTTATTTCCCTAAATTGAGGCAATAAATTATTAGACCTTTCAATAGGCCCGGCAACAAGTTGGGGAAAGAAGGACACGAATAGTGCATAAATACCAAAATGTTTTTCCGGTTTAAGTTTATCCCTATAAATATCCATAGTATAACTAAGGGCCTGGAACGTGTAAAAAGAAATTCCGACGGGCAATAATATATTGAACTTGCTCTTATGCCATTCGAATCCAGTCAGTCCTGCTAAATCCCTAATGCTATCGTCAATAAAATCGAAGTATTTAAAGAAAAATAATATTGACAGATTGGAAATAAAGCTAATGGCAACAAAAATCCTTTTCCACTTTTCTTTAAGTTTATATGAATAAGAACTTTCGTTGATGCGACCTATAAAAATCCCACTGAAATAGGTAATTATTGTAGAGATTAGAATCAATATCGCATAGGACGGATTCCAACTCATATAAAAGTAATAACTAACAAGAAGTAACCACAGCCATTTTAACCTTTGGGGACAGAGGAAAAATAAAATGGTGACAATTGGAAAGAAAATTAAAAATTGCTCGGAATTGAATAACATATACCTGTGCCAATTTAAAGAACCTAAAGTGGGTATTAACGAAATTGTTAGATGTCCTACTTATTTCAGAATGGAGTAGATAAATGAACAACAGATATAGCAATCAGACGATGTACATTGAAAAAAATTATTCCCATAATAAAAAGTCGAATTCCTAAAGTAACTTTATTAATTCTGCTATTTCATAGGTCTACATGTTTTCCTTATTTCAATACATTATGCCTTGGCGTAATGGTAAATGTAACCATTTTGATAGGTTGGATGGGGATCCCGGCACTGAAACAGCCAATGTCAAGGACCTAAACTATTCTTTTACGAGGAAAATCATATTTTAGAATGACCTCCTCCCATTTTATGCAACGGTTAAAAGTAGCCTATCCGGGCTATTTGTCCGTGCTCTTTATCATGACGAGTTAAAACGAGCTGTACGAAAGTCCTTTTAAAATGGTGCGAAAAGAAAAAAGACAACCTACAATAGGTAGTACCCAAAGCAGCGGCTATGCCGACATGATCAGTACCTCTGAAGCATTTCAAAATATACCAAACATCATCGATAGGGTAAAGAATAACAAGGCAACGGTCTTGATCCAGGGCGAATGCTGTATGGGCAAAGAATTGGAAGCACGGGCCATCCACTACCCGGGGCAATTTTCCCGATCGCCTGTCGTGGCGGTAAACTGAGGGGCCATTCCTGAAAATTTCTTGGAGGCAGAACATTTTGGTTATACCAAAGGAGACTTTACCGGTGCCAACGAAAACCGAAACGGATATTTTCAGGCTCCGGCCAGCGGTAACGCTATTTTTGGATGAAATCGGTACGACATTCCTTTCCATTCAGACCGGAATACTTCGGGCCCGTCAGGAAAAGGAGATAATGAAAGTAGGCTCTCGAAAAACCGGGAAAGTAAAAATTCGGATCGTGTCTGCTACAAACATTGATGGTTGGATGCCATCAAAAGGAAAGATTTCCGTGAAGATATTTACTATCGTCTTAGCGTAGTAGAAATCAATGTGCCACCACCTAGGGAAAGCAAATCGGAAGTTCCGTTGCTGGTCGATAAATTCGCGCAAAAATATGGTGAGGAATATAAAGATCGGCTATTGCGTATTACCCCCGATGCCTTGCACGTTATGCAACGCTATCATTGGCCTGGTAATATTCTGGAATTGGATCATATTATCCAACGGGCGGCCATTATGTGCGAGGGTATTATCAATGTTAAAGACCTTCCCGATAACTTGAAATTCCAGATTGATTTTCTCAATGCCGACCTCCTTCCACTAGGTGAATTGGAGAAGGAATATGTTCAAGGAGTACCCGCATATGCAGGTGGTAATAAAACAAAGGCCGCTGTAATCCTTCAAAATGACCGTAAGACCTTAGGTGATAAATTAAACAGAACTATCGAGGTTCAACTTCTCAATTGAGGAAATTTGGCCGGAGCATGGGAATTTACTTTACGGATCCATTCAGCAACACTTTCGATAATTTCCCTGATCTTACCGTATTGTTTCCCGAAAAAGAGGTATCTGGTATGAAAATCAGGGCCTGCGAGATTCCATTGCGCCTTTAATGTTTTGGTGTAGCGAACAAATTCATCGGCCAGGAGCTAGGCGAGTTGATCTGCTACTTTCTCCCTGTTTTCCTTTGATATGCCAATGTTTGTTTCCATTTTTATTATCAATTTTTATTGGTAATATAATACTGCACTAATGTTATAATACAAGGGTTAAATCCCATCCACAATATGCTGTAGATTTCGATATATTTTAATTATCATCTTCGAAACCTTGTGGATATCGGCGGCTACTTCGGCTTTACCCTTGCCTTTTACATGAATGATATTGCAGGTCAGCATGGTGCCCACTTAATCCTCGCCCTTTAAGAAGTTCTATGCATCTTTCGGATGGCAGGTGGCGGTGTACTTTTTAATATATACCTCCAGCTTGTTTTTTTTAGGATGATTTTGATGTCTTTGTCGGTCAGAGCAATAAAACCTTCCTTCCTGAGCTCGTCCATAACGTTTGACATGAGGTCGTAAAAATTACCCGTTACTGTTTTTCCGATGGGATAGTGCATAATTTTAAATCTATTTATTCCATTAAAAACTGCCTTAGCACATACTGTAAAATTCCGCCGTGTTTTACATATTCGATTTCAATTTCCGAATCCAAACGGGCGATGGCCTTAAAGTTGATTTCTGTGCCATCCTCCTTCACAGCTTTTACATCCAGTTCTTTATTAGGTTTTAATCCGGTTTCGATTCCGGTAATGGTCATAGTTTCTTTTCCGGACAGTCCCAAACCGTTGGCATCTTCACCTGCCTTGAATTCTAATGGCAATATGCCCATTCCAACCAGGTTCGAACGGTGGATGCGTTCATATGAACCGGCGATGACCGCTTTTACACCCAACAGGCTGGCACCTTTTGCAGCCCAATCCCGAGAGGATCCCGAACCGTATTCAGTACCGGCCAGAACTATCAAAGGAATATTGTTTTCCATATACTTCATAGCAGCATCATACAGATTCATTTCCTTGCTTTCGGGGAAGTAATTCGTTAAACCACCTTGTTTTGTTGCAATCTCGTTGTTGATGCGTACATTGGCAAAAGTTCCGCGCATCATCACTTCGTGGTTGCCTCTTCTGGAACCATAGGAGTTGAACATCGTTCGTTCGATTCCCTTGGATTTCAGGTATTGCCCCGCAGGACTCTCCTCCGAAAACGAACCTGCAGGGGAAATATGGTCGGTTGTGACCGAATCGCCCAACTTGACCAGAACCCTGGCATTAACTATATTTTGCAAAGGTTCAGGTGTTTCGCTGATATTTTTGAAAAACGGGATTTCTTTGATGTAGGTGGAATCATCTTTCCACTCATAGTCTAATCCGGTCGGAGCAGGCAGGTTTTTCCATTGTTCCTCCCCATCAAAGATTACGGCGTATTCCTTTGCATAATCTTCCTTGCTCGTGGCACTTTCTATGGCCTCCTGAATTTCCATTTGGGTAGGCCAAATATCCTTTAGGTACACATCTTGCCCGTTTACATCTTGCGTAAGAGGCTCTTCCATCAGGTTGATATCAACCCTTCCCGCAATGGCGTAAGCTACTACCAACATGGGCGATGCTAAAAAGTTCATCTGTATCTTAGGATGGATCCTTGCCTCAAAATTCCGGTTTCCGCTTAACACAGAGGCAGCCACAAGGTCACATTCCTCAATCGCCTTTTCGATATGAGGCGGCAACGGCCCCGAGTTGCCGATACAAGTGGTACAGCCGTAGCCAACCACGTGGAATTTCAATGCCTCAAGGTGTTGTAGCAGGCCGGCACGTCTTAAATAATTGGTCACTACCTTGGAACCTGGCGCCAGGGAAGTCTTTACCCACGGTTTTACATCAAGGCCTTTCTCAACAGCCTTTTTTGCTACCAAACCAGCACCCAGCATCACCGAGGGATTAGAGGTATTGGTACAGGAAGTAATGGCAGCCACGACTATGGAACCGTCGCTCAGGGCATATTCCTGATTGCCCTTGCTGATGCGAACGGAGTGTAGTGCTGAGTCTTCCTTTATTGTTAGCTCCACATCTTCCGCTATTTTTTGATTTCGAAACCGTTTGTTGAAACGGGTACCCGAACCCCCTTCTCCGTACCAGGTTTCGCGTTCCTCCAAATTAATATATTCCCGACCGTGTACCTCTTTCAAAAGGCTGCCAAATTGGTCTTTCAGGTCTTTTACCAAGATTTTGTCCTGTGGACGTTTTGGCCCTGCTACAGAAGGTTCCAAAATGGATAGATCAACGGTCAGCACATCTGAATACTCGATATTTTCTTTCCCCGTTCGCCACAACAGGTTGTGTTTGCAGTATTGTTCCACCAAATTAATTTGTTGTTGGTCGCGATTGGTCTTTTCCATATACCGTAGGGTTTGACCATCTATAGGAAAATAAGTAATTGTACATCCGAATTCCGGTGACATATTCGCAATGGTGGCGCGGTCCGGAACTGACAAATGGTCAAGGCCATTGCCGAACACCTCCACAAAATCTCCCACGACGCCGTAGTCGCGCATGCGTCTGGTAATTTCGAGCACCATATCGGTAGCGGTTATCCCCTCGGACAGTTTTCCCCTCAACTGCAACCCAATGACCTTCGGGCTGGAGAAGTAAATAGGTTGCCCCAATAAAGCGGCCTCTGCCTCGATGCCGCCAACACCCCAGCCCACTACACCGATACCGTTGACCATGGGAGTATGAGAATCTGTGCCGACCAAAGTGTCGGGATAGGCCCAACCATCTCGAGCCACAACCACTTTTGCGAGGTACTCCAAATTTACCTGATGACAAATGCCCATTCCCGGAGGAACGACCGTAAAATCCTCAAAGGCGTTCTGGGCCCATTTTAACAATTCGTAACGCTCGCCGTTGCGTTTGTATTCATACTCCACATTCTTGCCATAGGCATAATCAGTACCGAAAAAATCCACTTGTACCGAGTGGTCGATGACCAGATCGACAGGCACTTTTGGATTAATTTTAGCTCCGTCCTTTCCTTTTCTAATGGCCTCAGATCGAATGGCTGCAATATCAACAACAGCGGGAACACCTGTAAAATCCTGCATCAATACGCGGGCCGGTTTGTAAGGAATGGAGGTAGCGCTTCCCTTTGAATTCCAATTAATCAGATTTTCGATATGTTCATCGGTTACTAAAAAATCGTCAAAATTCCGCAAGGCGTTTTCCAACAAAATACGTATGGAAAATGGCAGTTTTTTTACCTGTGGATATGCCTCAGCCACTTTTTCGAGGCTGATGATGTCAAGTTTTTTATCTTGTGTCTGCAGCGCGCTTTTGAAAGTATTTTTATCCATTTTTATGTCTTTTGGAATTTTAGGTATCGTCTGATACTATGCAAAATTTAAAACTGTCGTGTTTTCGTTAACTAGATTTTACAATTAGCAATGAAACCATAATACTGGAGCCTACACCCGTAATGGTTCATATTAAATATTGTTAATTCAGAGCTTGATTTGAAATGTCTGATCTGCGAAATTGGATACTTGTTTCTATATGTGATATGATTAAAATCAGTCGTAGGAAAGATACTCACCTTCCCCTACAAACAACGCTGATCGATATTATGGCACCAGACTTCTACCAACCTTTTTTGCCTGAAATTAATGTACTATACCAACGGTTTTTTGTGCTTACTGACTATTCGGAAAATGTATTTAATACTTTAAATTATATCTGTCGAATATTACATCACATGATCAGCGAAATTTTCATCGTACATTCCGGTACGTTCAAGGTTTATACTTTGAAGATACAACATGTATCTTGAAAGGATAAAATAAGAAACATAAATTAATGCCCATTGCAAATGGCATAAAACCAGTTTTAATCCATATTTTTTGATAGATATCACTTCCTTCGAAGACTCTTTTTGTTTTTCCCTGTAGTTGTATAAAAAAATGTGCTACGGTCATCCTTATTTTAAGCATTTAGGTGTACTGGTTGACCTTATTTATACAATACATATCTAGGTGGTTGTAGTGCGTTTCATCTCCTATAATCAAGCATTTGAGCACGGTGATGGGTAATGTGATCAGCCAATAATTTTAAATAGCGTTTTCTGTTCTGCCCTACCCGAATGGGGCTGGTGTACAATAAAATATCATCCTGAAAAATCCGTATTCTGAATTCAGGCATATTGATATCAATTTCAGTATGGGCAAATTCTTCCAGCATGCGGCAAGCCTTCGTGGAATCGGGCAACTTTAGTGTAAGACCTTTGGGCAAAACAATTTGCTGCCGTTGGTCGTATATAAAGGAATCCTTTTCCATCCTACGGTTGTAATCGGTATTTGCCAAAGTATCTATGACCCATGGATTATTCCGTACCAATAGATGTTCGGATAAAGGATAGGGCACAAGGGAATCGTATCGTTGTACCAAGGAATCGATGTATCCAAAGTAATCCCCTACAAAAATATATTTTGGTATTGATATTTCTTTCGCTATTTCGAGGTCTATGGCAGCATTTGGCTGAAATTCAACCCTGGCCCGTTCTTTGCCCAAAAATAGGAGTAGTATTAAAAACATGGCAGCAACACAAAGCATAAATAACAGACCTATCCCGGTTAGACCATAATCGGTGGCGTTTCGTACCATATCAATTTTGCAATTTAAATGGCACAGCTCACATATGATTTTACTTTCTTGCCAAAATTACTGGTATCCTCGACAACGGGTTATCCCATATTGGAAAGGGCACGTTTCATTAATATCAGGCGCTCAGGCGGCATGGCATCAACACTAACAGTGCTATTCTGAATATCGACTTCCAGATTTCTAAGGAATTCAAATTTTCGAAAATTTCTTTTGATGATTTTTTCACACGAACCGCGTTTAAGGTTCTGAAATTCAAATATGGTCTTCATCCATTATGATATTGTATTTATCTGATAAAGATATTCCCAACCCCTTGACTTAAAATGACCCTTATCAAGTCCGGATCGGATCTCTTTCCCCGAACCACCATTTTCTTCTCATGGGTTTCTTGACCAATCCAAATCCCTTTATGGCATTTTCCATGAGATGCTCCTTCATTTCCTCCACGGAATCTGTCAAGAACAAAAGGTTCATGTCCTCTTGTGAAATACTTTCATTATCTGCCATCATCTGAATGTGTTCGTACAGTTCCTTATGGTATTCCTTTCCAAAGAGCACTACCGGAAAGTGAAGTATCATCTTGGTTTGTATCAAGGTCAATGCTTCGAAGAGTTCATCCAGGGTACCAATACCACCGGGCATGACGACAAAGGCGTATGAATATTTAAGCAACAGGAACTTGCGGACAAAGAAGTAAGGTATCTTGATCCATTTGTGCAGATAGGGGTTTACCTCCTGTTCAAGAGGCAGAATTATGTTGCAACCAACAGAGTACCCATTATTCTCGAAAGCGCCTTTATTGGCCGCCTCCATAATCCCCGGGCCACCTCCGGTCATTACAGCGAAACCCAGTTCCGATAAGGCCTTCCCTACTTCTTCCCCTTTTTTGTAGTAAGGATTTGTCTTATCGAATCTTGCGGAACCAAATACTGTAACACAGGGGCCAATAAAGTGTAGTTTTCGAAAAGCGCGAATGAAGTTGTATTGCACTTTGAAGGTAAACCACAACTCTTTGAACCGATTTCTGGAGCCTTCCAAAAAAGCGCGTTCCTCGCTCAGGTAAAATGAATCGGTAACATTCTTTCTGCTTTTTGGAATCCCATCCGGCCGGCTTCCTTTTTTTGTTATCATCGAAAGTAAAATTATGACTGTAACAACCTTCTCAATATGATATTTGTCATAGTTATTAATGGCGATGTTGATTTTTGTCGGATGATGGCAATGCTACCTTTGGCAAAGTGAATTCCTAAGCAGACCTTAAAATGGCGATCAGAAATCATCCTTACTATCAAAGAATTTATTACGAAAATGGGAGAAATCTCAACTCTTGATAGTAGATACTATAAAAGGTGATGGAGCCGCCTCGGAATTTCGAGGCACTGTTAAAACAATAAGATTAAATGGTTGTTTGCTCCTTATTGGATTGTCCAACTTACACAAATTATTATCGGCCCGGTATTTACGTAGCAATTCAGCTCTATTCTGATTCAATTCAGATAGGTTTCGCGGATATCAAAAAATGGCGGATTCGGCCTGCAATGTTATGCACTGTTGGACTTTGATCATATTTGTGACTTTTTAAATAATCCGGGAATTTTTAACTGAATGGCAGTCTATCGGTTTGACTTTGAATTATGTTACAGGGCAGGTCTGAGCTGATATACTTCAAAATCGGGTGCACTATAATACCACACTTTCACTCACCCTTCCCTTATGATAATATCATCGGCCCCATTTCCGGTCCGCGGTGGTTTATATAATTCCGGACATTGTATTCAGCCGGCATTGACATTGGAAGATGTGGCCATTAGGATAATGGAAATAATATTTCAAATCCGGTAATCCTGTATGTTATTTGAAAAGGGAATGCCCCTACTACATCTTACCTTCAAAAAGCTGAAAATGTGAAATCTAGGTTTCCCTTCTAGTAAAATCTACATTCACCATATAATTTCAATGACCATAATTAGTCAATACTGCAATTTTATGAGCGTAGGTCTATATTTTCCGATAAAAGAATGAACTGATCTTGACCATAATGACCGATGTCATATCCGGACTTCTTTGTTATCAGTTATTTTGTCAAAACACAATTTGAAAAAAATTGCTGATTATGAAAATTATACTTGGCACACTTACCTTTCTGTTTGGATCCGTTATGTTATCACAGGAGGTAAAAACCTTCAATTCCTATGAAACCCTGGAAGATGTGAAATCGATTGAAATACATAATGACTTATGTGTTATTCTATATCCCACCTATTTTTATGGGGTTCAGATAAAGGGCGATAATCGTCTGAAGGATATTATAAAATGGGATTTTAAAAATTCCGTTCTAAAACTCTATACGACAGAAGAAAATATCTTGACAAGCTATGCGGAAATCACGCTTTATGTTAAAGGTTTTGAGGAATTACGGCTTTCGGGAAATGCCTCCGCACAAACGGATGTGAAAATGATAACAGAAAGCTTTGCGCTATTTTCATCAGGTAATAGCACTTATAACTTTCCTATTGAGTGTAAAGATTTTTCCTTAATAATTGATGGGGAGAGTAGCGGATATCTTGACCTTTCAGCGGTGAGTTTACGTATTCAAGCTATAAACGCCGCAACCACATACATAAAATATCAGGGTAACAAAGTTACTGTGGAACAATCGGATAACAGTATTGTAGGTATGAGAGGAAAAGCGCAGTCCTTAAGTGCAACAATAGACAAAAATGCGCAATTGAAAGCCTGGGCACTAAAGGCCGAAGATGTTTATCTGTTATCTTCTAATAAGGGGGACATTAACGTATATGCAGCAAACAGGCTCAAAATAAATGGCCAGGGAACTGCAAAAATATTCGTCACGGGTAGCCCTCAGCAAATAGATACTATCAATATCAACAAGAAAACAAGGATTTTTTATCGCGCTCAATGAAGTTGAAGCCACAAAGTCTTGTCAGAGTTCAGTTTGAACCACCCTTCATAGCAGAACACCCAAGATCTTGTTATCACCTTTCTTAAAATAAAAATCAGCGGAGTTGATCAGTCAATCAATGTTGGCACCGTCCATAAAAATGAGCAGCAGATGGTTCACTTGCTTCATAGCCACTTCCATCAGCGGATCTGGAAGCAAGGGCTTGCAGATATTCTAATGCCTTTTTCATCTGCATATTTTGTATTCAGATGGTCACCAGGTTATTGATTAGACTCTGCCAAGCCTATTTCCCAGCCGTTCAAGGCCATACTCGGCCAGGTTGTCGCCTTCTTATTCGAACCCGAACCTAGGGTAAAAAGATCCTAAATTATTCGCAATAACCGTTGTAATCACGGTACCTAGTATCGTTAAAATTGATAAATGAATTAAATATCTCTAAACGTTTGCTTGTTTCGTAACTTGGCACCGAAACAGAGGAAATATCTGAAGGCTCACCAATCTGCATAATTTTGTGTTTTCTTGATTCACTTGCGAAAATCAGAGTATAATAAACGCAATTGGTAATAAACTTTATGGTTTTCAATCTCCATTACCTAAATTTCACCGTAAATCCGTTCGTCCACAGCCACAATATCAACAATCTTTATATACCTCTTTAATTCAAAGTCGTAATATATCATCGGCAACGAAATTCATCAGCTTATCCTTTTCCTTGGGAGGTCAATTGCCAAAAGAATATGGTTCTGCACGGGGCAGAACTTTACAATTAAATTCTATCACATTGGTTGATTGTCAGGAAAATTTTTAACGTAGAAATGACATTAGTCATTTTTTACGAAAAGTATCTATCCTATATTCGGTAAAAATCAGACAATGAAAATACCGTTAATACTGCTATTTTTCACAACATCAATTTTATACCCATTCATACAGGATGAGTTACAGGCTGTAGAAGCAACTTATGACGGACAAGCAGGAGGTGTTTATTATTTTGTTGATACTGAAGGTTCTTCTCATGTATTCGATGAAATCGAACCCCAACTCATGGAAAAGTACGATCTCACTGATGGAAGCTACGAAGGCAGCACGTTTATGATAATCTACCAGATAGTTTACCCAGTTGCCGAGGACAAAGAAGAAGAGGATGATTACGGGGAATGCATCATCGTGGATCTGGAACTTGTCGGATAAGATAAGTGCCCTTAATTCATAATGTGCGGAGCATCGATTTCAAACTCCAACATGACTGTGCTTTTCCAATCACCATTTTCACTTATATTACTTGAAAAACCATAATCCTTAATGGAATTGATCCTATTATCCAGTGCATCGAACCACTGGCCGAAAACTTGTGCAACTAGTCTGTTCTGGGTCAATTCCTGTACATTCATAGAACAAAATATGGTCTGGTTCAGATGGGTCAACTGAAGGGTCGTGCACAGGAAATCCAGCAACAAGCTCTCCGGGTTTTTCCCAACGGCTTCTATATTCATTACACAATTTGAATTTCCTGCCGAACTACAACAGCCCGGTTTTAAAACATGGGCCATTCTTCTTAAGGATTTTTCAAAGAGGTTTTGAAACGTACCTCCGGTAATTTCGCTGATTCTAGTATCAGATTTGGATTGTACTTCCTTTAATTTTATCATTCTCCTCGTTTTGGACCTTATAGGTATCGCGTCAAATTCCATGCGCGTTATTTTAAAAAGGCAAATTACAGGCAACCCCGACAGCTTACAATGACTTAGATCAGTTGGGTAAAAAAATAGGACCATGGCAAAAGCCTGGCAACTGACCGATGTCATATTTTACTCGGTGTGAAGGGGCTAGATTTGGCTAGTCAAAATTTTTACAGGAATCTTTATTAGATCAATCCAACCTATAAAATGAATGACGTTATATAACTCTATTAAAGAAACAATATGAGAGATTTGACCACTTCTGAATGTATTAACGTACTAATCGACAACTACAATGGATATTTGGGGTTTATAGCGCGAAAAAGCCCCTATGTCCTTCCTATTAGTTATTTCTATGATCAGGAAGATCATGCCATAATCAGTTATTCAGCAGCAGGCCATAAGATAGATTCCATGCGTAAATATCCCACGGTTTCTCTGGCCGTGGAGGAAATAGAATCCGTTTACAATTGGCAATCGGTGCTAGTACACGGCACTTTTGAGGAGATAGAAGGTGCCAGTGCCAAACAGAAACTGCACAAATTTACCGAAGGCGTAAAAGGCCTTATCCTACGCAAGGAAAACAGGGAAACGGAATTCATTAGTGAATTTTCGAGCAAAATTTATTCACGTGGTGTTCCTGTAGTTTATCGCATCAAAATTCTCGAAATGACAGGTAAAAGAAAGGAAACGTAGGTATTTGGATAACCACGTTCATTCTTTATCTGAGATAATTCTCCACAAAGACTTTTAATAGCTTTATTCCGCACTCACCGGATAAATCATTTCGCAGTCATCAGTGAATGGGTTCAGAGCGCCAATACTATCCTGTGAAATACTCAATAAATCACTTTAAAGAATTAGATTCACAGGATTTAAAGTGATGCCAGGAGCAAATTTCATACTACTTCCCGAAATCGCGCAGGCTTCGTATTTACCTTTTCAAGACCCAATAGCATGGATCTATAAAAAACACCTTATTGACGCAAGTCATTTAACCAACAGTCCGGAGAGAAGATTTTGCAACTATCCCAAATTATTCATTGTACATTGAAAATTGGAATTAGGTGTGGGAGATTCCTGTAAAATTTTTAGGAAGCAGAGGATACCCGATTGCAGCGAGATTTTAGATTTTACGGTCTGGCCAGAAATAAGGCGCATTCCCTGGGATAAAGTTGCATATTGCGGTAGGGCATCTCGCTGTGTAAGGGGACGTAAATCCTAGCACTTTTTAAATTTATCAGAGGAAACAAAACCGTTCCGGCCAAGCCGACATCATAAAAGATAAAGTGATTTCCAGTATTGACAGGTCCTGGAACTACCGAAACACTTTACAGGCAAGAGGTATTCCGCAAGTGTCCTGTTTCAGCTTTTAGAACAAGGCTGGTTTTCGTCAGAATCCCATAAATTTGCAAACTACAAAAACTTTTAAATTACTCATGAGCAAAGCCATTTATGTTGCCACAGCCGAACCCAATAGCGGTAAATCCATCATTTCCCTGGGCCTCATGCAGCTTTTATTAGGTAAAACGGCCAAAGTAGGCTATTTCAGGCCAATCGTCGATAATTATGTCAACGGGGAGGAGGACAACCATATCCAAACCATATTGAGTTACTTTGAAGTAGACATAAAACCAGAAAACGCATTTGCTTATACGCGAAATCAGGTAGTACGGCTCAAGAATCAGGATAAAGATGATGAAATTATGGGCCATATTATCCATAAATATAAAGCCATTGAAGACCGGTTCGATTTTGTTTTGGTGGAGGGCACTGATTTTTCCGGCGAAGGCGCCATCATCGAGTGGGACATCAACGTGCTTATCGCTAAAAATCTGGGTATTCCGGCGGTAATTGTTGCCAGCGGAACAGGGAAGTCCCTGGATGAACTGGTCAGCAATCTGTACATGGCCTATGACTCTTTTAAGGAACAGGGGGTAGAAGTTTTGATGACGGTAGCCAACAAGGTACCGCTGAAAAATGTAGCCTTGGCGGTCTGCGAATTGCAGAACAAATTGCCGAATAAAGTATTGGTCGGAGCCATTCCCCTAAATTCTACCTTGAGCAGCCCCACAGTCAGGGAAATTGCTCACGAGCTTAATGGCACGATCCTTTTCGGGGAAGAATATTTGAACAATAAGGTGGGGGATTTCAGTGTGGGCGCCATGCAGCTGAGAAACTACCTTACCCATCTGAAAAAGGACAGTTTGGTCATTACACCCGGAGATAGGGCGGACATTATTCTAGGAGCGTTACAGGCCAATATTTCCGCCAACTATCCCAATCTATCCGGTATCATACTCACCGGCGGATTGCTGCCCGAAGAATCCATCATCCAGCTCATTAAAGGCCTATCCGATATTATTCCAATCGTATCCGTCAAGGGCGGAACGTTCTCCGTTACGAACCGTATAGGAACCATTCGGCCTAAAATCTATGCGGAAAACACCGAAAAGATAACCACCTCCATTCAAGAATTTGAAAAATACATTCCTGTCAATGCGCTAGCCGAACGTCTTATTACCTTCAAAGCGAAGGGGATTACGCCGCGCATGTTTCAGTATAATTTGCTCAAAAGAGCAAAATCTGCTAAAAAACATATAGTATTGCCGGAAGGAACTGATGAGCGCATTCTTATTGCCGCCAAGATGCTGATCGATTCCGATGCCGTCACCCTAACATTACTGGGGGACCCGGAACAAATCAAATCCAAGATTTCGGAGCTGGATATGAAGATAAATCCGAAGGTAATAGCTATCATTGACCCTACCCGATCCCCCCATTTCCTAGATTACGCCAATACCTTGTACGAGTTGCGAAAACATAAAAACGTCAATCTGGCAATGGCCAAAGATCTGATGGAAGACGTATCTTATTTTGGCACCATGATGGTTTACAAAGGTCATGCCGATGGCATGGTTTCAGGGGCCATCCATACTACGCAGCACACGATACGCCCTGCCTTGCAATTTATTAAAACAAAACCGGAGGTTTCCATTATTTCCTCGGTGTTCTTTATGTGTCTTCCCAATCGGGTAACAGTCTTTGGCGATTGTGCCATCAATCCGAATCCGACGGCTGAGCAACTTTCTGAAATCGCCATTTCCTCGGCGGCAACCAGTTCTGCTTTCGGTATCGAACCCAGGATAGCGATGCTGTCCTATTCTTCAGGCGCATCCGGGGTCGGCGAAGATGTGGACAGGGTTCGCACCGCAACGGAGATCATCAGAAAAAAAAGACCGGATCTTATGGTCGAAGGTCCCATACAATACGATGCCGCGGTGGATATCAATGTAGGTAAAAGCAAACTGCCGCATTCCGAGGTTGCTGGCCAGGCCAGCGTTTTTATTTTTCCAGATCTAAACACTGGAAACAACACCTACAAGGCGGTGCAACGGGAAACAGGTGCCCTGGCGATCGGCCCTATGCTTCAGGGCCTGAATAAACCGGTAAACGATCTAAGCCGGGGCTGTACCGTAGAGGATATTTTCAATACTGTTATCATTACGGCAATACAGGCACAAGGGCTTTAACCAACTATTTTCCATGAACATATTCATTATCAATTGTGGTAGCTCTTCCCTCAGGTATCAACTGTTAAAAATGCCTAGGGGAGAAGTCACCTGTGAAGGATTGGTAGAACGCATCGGTAGTGCCCAATCTATATTAAACTTTAGGACTGAAACCTTTACCATTGCAGAAATACACAAAATACCCAACCATAAGACCGGATTGCAAAAGATAGCTGAGCTCCTATTTGATGCTCAAAAAGGGGTGCTATCCAATCCAAAGGAAATCGATGCCGTGGGTCACCGGGTGGTTCATGGGGGCAACACTTTTTCCAAAACCACCTTAATAACCAAAAAGGTCAAGGTCAAAATAAAGGAACTTTCGGTTTTGGCCCCTTTGCATAATCCTCATAATCTTGAGGGCATTCTCCTTGCCGAACAATTATTCCCTCATGCCAAGCAGATTGCTGTTTTCGACACGGCTTTCCATAAAACCATGCCAGTTAAGGCCAAAAAATATGCCTTGCCCAATGAACTTTTTACTAGGCATGGAATGCAGGTATATGGCTTTCACGGTATAAGCCATAAATATGTTTCAGAGAAAGCAATAGCCTATCTAAAGCTCGACCGATCAAAACTTATTACTATACACCTGGGGAACGGCTGTAGCATGACCGCCGTGAAAGACGGAAAAAGTATAGACCATAGTATGGGATTTACGCCCTCCACAGGACTCATAATGGGCTCCCGCAGCGGGGATATCGACCATTCTCTTATCTTTTATTTGGTCAATACCTTGGGGCATTCCTTAGATCACGTAAATCAAATGTTGACAAAGAAAAGCGGTATGTTGGGCCTAACGGGATTTAGTGATCTGCGGGATATTCAAACCGAAGCGAGCAACGGAAACAGGAAATGTCAATTGGCCTTGGAGATGAATGCTTACCGAATTAAAAAATACATCGGTGCCTATACCGCCGCGATGAACGGATTGGATGCCATCGTTTTTACGGCTGGGATAGGGGAGAATTCCAGCATCCTTAGAAACCTTGTTTGTTGCGACATGGAGTATCTGGGTATGGTTATTGACGATGATAAAAATGATGCTAAATTAAATTCCATAAGAGAGATTAACACAACGGCATCTGAGGTCAAAATTTTAATCGTCCCCACTAATGAGGAATTGGAAATCGCAAATCAGGCCTTTAATCTTTGTTCAAAAACATAGCTGATTTTTGATGACGTCTCAATGCGATAGTCCCATAACAATGAGGTATGCTGTTTTGCCATAATTAAAACTTCTTCTCCAATTATCAAAGAACTTGTCATTGGCAACGGACAAGTTTTGCTTCTTCAGCGACTTCCATTGGTTTTGACACAGAAAATATAGAGGCCAGCTTTCCAAGATGATATGTATCATTTTACAATTGTTGTGTTGCAACAGTCATTCCGGTAACGCTAATTGAAAAAACACCATTTTTATGAAGCATGACCAAAGTCATTTCAAGTACATTTTTACTTCTTTAATTTTGAATATCAATTTAAATGATTCAATAACCTAAAATTCATTATTATGACAAACGTCAACGGAAACATTATATTAGCCCTGCTGACAGGAGCCGCAATAGGAGCGGGAATCGGAATCCTGTACGCACCTGACAAAGGCAATAAGACGAGGGAAAATATAAAGCATAAATTAAAGGACACCGGTCATGATCTGGTGGAACGTCTTTCTCATGCCAAGGATGAGCTTACAAAAACCGCTCACGAGAAAAAGGATGCCTTCGATCGCAAATTGGACGAGACACTTTCTACCATGAGCTATAAAGCGGATGAGATTATCTTGACTTTAGAGCGCAAACTGGAAGAACTGAGAAAGAAGAATGCCCAATTCCAGAAATAGCCTTTACATGATTTGCGAAATTAAGATAAGACGCTATAAGAGCGGCAGCCGATATAGTGTCTTTTATATAATGGGTGTGTTCTGATCGATCATTCACGATCGCTTTTATATGAATCTCTCTACCTCAAATCTGCTATATCCTGAATTTTTTCCTTATTGACGATGATGATCCTCCGGCCACGATCCGTTGTAATCAAGCCCTCGGCTTTAAATTCGGAGAGGGTACGAATAGCCGTTTCTGTGGCTGTGCCTATCATCCCGGCAAAATCTTCTCGTGGTATACCCATTCCCTTGGTGGTCCGGTTCTTAATCAGACCTTTTTCATAAAGTTCCAAAAGGGCCTTGGCTGCCCTTTGCCTCACAGGTGCAAAGGCCATGTCGGCCAATTGCGTCTGAACCTCAAGCAGATTGTTGGAGATCATCTCTATGAACTTTTGGGATACGGTTTGGCTGCCGTACAACAATTTTGTAAAATCGTTTTTAGGAATCGCGCATAATTCTGCTTTTTCCAAAACGATAGCATTCTCGGAATAGGAGCCCTTTTGGTTCAATAGGGAAAGTTGCCCGATAAAATCCCCGGCGCCATGGATCCCGGTTACGAATTCCTTTCCCGATTCCGTACTTTTATAGGTTTTGACAGTGCCACTTTCTATAAAATACATGGAACGCGCAATATCTCCCTCCCAAAAAATAATATCTTTCTTATCAAATTTTCTAAGAGTATGATCTTTGCACAGACTTTCGAGATCTACATACTGGGATGCTTCTTCAAAAAAAGCATGGAGGCCTTTCAGGTTCCTGGCCATTTCTTTTTTTAGAAAATCACTTTTTCGCAATCGGGAGGCAATTGCCTCCAACAAATCCTTTTCGTCAAATGGTTTTGTAACATAATCGTCCGCTCCAAGATTCATGCCCATCCGAATATCAGTCCTATCGGTTTTTGCCGTCAGAAAGATAAATGGGATACCCGCGGTGGCTTTGTTCTTAGACAATTTCTCCAGCACTCCATATCCGTCCAATTCAGGCATCATTATGTCACAAACCACCACATCCGGCTGAAATTGCAAGGCCTTCTCTACCCCAATTTTCCCATTTTCGGCCATCAGCACTTTATAGTTGGCCAGTTCCAGGATATCCGCCGTATTCTCGCGTAGATCCTGATTATCCTCGATCAATAATATTTTTTTCATACGCTTCAATCTTCTTCATTATTTCGATATATCTTAATTCAAAAATTGAAAAGTTATGCAACGGTAACACTCTCACATTTTAAATTTTAAACATTACTTATTGTCTGGACAATTATCTAATTTATTTGAGCATCACTAAAGCGGTGGTTTATCCATCCAATTTCTTGACCTTTTTTTGGAATACAGCTATTCAACCAATTCTTACCGATAAGTTTATCTCGCTCCTAGCCGGGAACGTCCCGGCCTTTATAATTGACCTGCCCGATAATGTGGTTGGATTTCCTTCCCAAAATGACAGCGGCAACGGTATACTAAGATTGGAAAAGATCCGAATGCTCTGTATCTTTTGCCGTCCCCCTCTGAACGGTCTGAACCTGAAAAAGAGTCATTGTTTTCATTAGACTCGGTAAGATCTCGCACGTTAATTTCTGACGGTTAGTGGTAAATGTATTGCAAAGGTATTCAGGGAAAAATGATATTCATCATACTGTAAATCTTGTCTAGCTGAATATGACATAGGTCATTTCTTCTATGGGGAGCTGTATTTAATTTTGAAAACATAAAAATTGAAAAAGATGAAAATAGGGCTGGTTCTTTCAGGCGGAGGTGTTCGGGGACTTGCTCATATTGGGGCCATTAAGGCATTGGAGGAGCATGGTATTTATCCCTCATATATCGCGGGTACCAGCGCGGGTGCCATCGTCGGCGCCCTATACGCCAAAGGTTATACGTGGCAGGAAATACTGGATTTCTTTAAATCGACCGAGATATTCAGTATGAACAACTATGCCAAAGGTAAACCTGGGTTTTTGGATACGGACAAATTCTATCATCAATTTAAGAAATACTTTCTCCACGATACTTTTGATTCCCTCCAAAAACCCCTCTATATTACCGCCACCAATCTTTTGGACGGCATGTTGAAAGTTTTTCATCGTGGGGAGTTGATTAAGCCATTACTAGCATCAGCGGCCGTTCCCGGACTATTCGCCCCGGTAGAAATCGAAAACGGCTATTATATTGATGGCGGCATACTGAACAATTTTCCAGTGGACCTTATCAAATTGTATTGTGATCGGATCATTGGGGTCTATGTGAATCCCTTTGAAAAGGTAAGGAAAATCGACCTTAAACACGTCCACAATGTCATGGAAAGGGCGTATCACATTATGGTGGCCAATGAAACTGTCAGTAAATTTGCTGATTGCGATGTATTGATCCGTCCGAGAAACATGGGTGATTTTAATCTTTTTTCCTTAAAAAATATGGATGCCATTTTCGATTTAGGCTACACTGCGGCCAAAGAGACACTAAGTCAAAGTATTGTATTACAAACGGAATCAATACTTGCAGCAGAATTCGAGGCAATGAATGGTTTTCCGATATAATTGATAGAAGATTATCCCTCCCAAAATAAGCTGGTTCTTGAATAAAGATCCTTATAACCACATCTTGAAGTTTGATTATTCGATTGAAAAAAAATACCCTCCTATCCTACCCTGCCACTTGAACGCATGTTGGTTGGGTTTTATGAGAGAAGGGTATTGCAAAGAAAAATAAACTCCTTTTTCAGTTAACTATGCAATCTGTACCTTTTTAGGCGGCAATTTTTTTGCTACTGCCTTTTTGGTCAAATTAAAGCTCAATATACCGTCATTGTATCTGGCCTTGATAGCCTCCTGTTTTATACTATCGGGCAATTGTAATGAGCGTTCAAAAGCATTGTAGCTAAACTCCCTGCGAGTGTAGTTATCCTGTGTTTCCTCTTCAGAGGTTGACTTTTCCGCCTTTATGTTCAGGCAACCATCTTCTATGGTAACCTCGAAGTCTTTTTTGGCAAAGCCCGGAGCGGCCAATTCGACTTCAAAATTTTCATCGGTTTCCTTGATGTTCAGGGCAGGTTCCGATCTCTTACCCATCCAGAAATTAGCAGGCATCGTATTTCTGAGCCATCCGTGACTATCAAAGAAATCTTTCATGTCAAAAAAATCCTGTGTAATCAGGTTTCCAAAGGGTCGTCTACTAAATTTTACTAGTGACATAGTATTAAGTTTTTAAGGGTTAAACAATTTTTACAGTTCGAAAGTACGTCCGACTCGCTTGATATAAAATGATTTAAGTCAGTTCTGGTAAATTTCTTTCCTATTAAATTTGGATAACAATGAACTATCAAAATCAATTTTTTTTATGATTAATCCTTCCGATTTTGGAATTGAAGGCCTGTCCGACGAAGTGGTTTTACACTCTAGAGAGATCCACGGAAAAAATACGCTGAACTATAAGAAGGAAAATAGTTACCTGCGGGCCTTAAAAAATATCATTAAGGAGCCCATGGTCATACTATTGGCGGTAGCTTCCAGTATATATTTTATCAGTGGAAATTTCGGCGATGGCATCTTTTTGGCTTCTGCCATTGTACTGGTGGCATCTATATCGCTCTTTCAGGATTCAAAAAGCAGAATGGCTTTGGAGAAACTAAAAGATCTGAACCAACCCAACAGCAGGGTTATTCGAAATGGACTCGTTGTAGATATCCACAGTGATGAACTTGTCATCGGGGATAGTCTGATGGTTGAAGAGGGCAATATTATATCTGCAGACGGGACCATTGTACACTCCAACGATTTTTCGGTCAACGAGTCGCTGCTGACTGGGGAATCACTTTCCATTTTCAAGGACACCTCCAAAATGGATAATCGCATTTTTACTGGCACAACAGTAGCAAGCGGACTGGCTATAGCTACGATTACCGCCATAGGGAATCACACAGAATTAGGTAAAATCGGGAAAAGTTTAGCATCTATTAAGGAAGAAAGGACGCCCCTGGAACGACAGATTGCCAACTTCGTAAAAAATATGTCGATCTGGGGCGGTATTACCTTTTTGTTGGTCTGGGGTATCAACTATTTCAGATCCCAGGATGTGTTAAATAGTTTATTGAAGGCACTAACCCTGGCCATGAGCATTCTGCCAGAGGAAATTCCAGTAGCCTTTACCACCTTTATGGCCTTGGGAGCATGGCGATTAATGAAAATGGGCATTGTGGTCAAACAGATGAAAACTGTGGAGGCCCTGGGTAGTGCCACCGTAATCTGTGTGGACAAAACGGGAACGATAACAAAGAATAAAATGAGTCTGGCCAAGCTGTTTACAATGAAATCAGGAAAGATAAGTGCTTCCGACGGACCATACGGCGAGTATGAAAAAGAGTTGATTACCCTTGCCATGTGGGCAAGTGAGCCCATTCCCTTCGACCCAATGGAAAACGCTTTGCACAATGTATACTATCAGCTGGACACTCAGGATGAACGGCCTGACTACACCATGATACATGAATATCCCTTGGAAGGAAAACCACCCATGATGACCCATCTTTTTGAAAATGCTTCAGGGAATCGAATTATTGCGTCCAAGGGTGCCCCGGAGGCTTTTTTAGATATTTCTAATCTAAGTGAAACTGAAAAAACAATAATCACGGCGACTGTTAAAGCCTTGGGAAAGGAAGGGTATCGCTTGTTGGGTGTTGGAAGAACTGATTATAAGGGAAACCACTTCCCTGAAAATCAACGGGATTTTCAATTTGATTTTTTAGGCATCGTCGCTTTTTATGACCCACCCAAAGAAAATATCCGATCGGTATTAAAGGAATTCGATTTGGCCGGAATCAACGTAAAACTGGTTACCGGTGACAATTCCGCTACGGCGACCGCTATTGCCAAACAGATTGAATTTAAGGGATATGAAAAATGTATGTCAGGTGAAGAACTGATGCATTTGCAGGATGACGAGTTGCAGGAAAAAGTAAAGAAGGTTCAGGTATTTACGCGGATGTTCCCCGAAGCCAAATTACGCATTATCAATGCGCTCAAAGCAAACAATGAAGTAGTGGCCATGATTGGTGATGGGGTAAACGACGGACCAGCGTTAAAAGCGTCACATTTCGGAATAGCCATGGGCAAAAAAGGAACGGAAATCGCCAAGGAGGCGGCGTCACTGATTTTGGTGGACGACGACCTATCCAAAATGATAGATGCCATCGCTATGGGCAGGAAAATCTATACCAATCTCAAAAAAGCAATTCAGTATATTATTTCCATCCATATCCCAATAATTCTGGTCGTATTCATGCCTCTGGCATTGGGTTGGATATACCCGACTATATTTTCCCCTTCTCATGTTATTCTATTGGAGTTGATTATGGGACCAACCTGTTCGATTATCTATGAAAACGAACCCATGGAAAAAAATACTATGATCCGGAAACCAAGACCCTTTACAACTACATTTTTCAACTTCAAGGAATTGGTAACAAGCATTATACAAGGACTGACCATTGCAATTGGTGCCTTGTCGGTGTACCAGTTTGCCGTAATACATGAATTTAATGAGGACGTTACCCGAACGATGGTTTTTATGGTATTGATCTTTGCTAATGTCTTTTTGACCTTGATGAATCGTTCCTTTTACTTTTCAGTTT
>JBGTMS010000010.1:0-51521 GCA_041743425.1 Zeaxanthinibacter sp.
TTCAGCTCTTTCCCTTCAGGGGTTCTAAGGGTAGTTTTCTTGGATTTGGTATCCCAATAGGTAACCGATGCTTCTCTTTTTAGAGAGATTTCCGAGCGCTTTCCATCTACAGTTACACGCGCATAAATCGGAGCAAAATCATCATTTTTTTTGGCTTGATTTAGCCAGATATGAATACTAAAAGTTCTTGAAGGCTGCATAAACTATCGCTTTTTAGTTAATAATCGATTTTTGTCAAAAGTCAAATCGAAGCGAAAGTCAAACGCTAAGGAATTACCAATGTAATGAAAAATACGGAGCCTTTTTAGGTAACCGAATAGGTAACTTTTAAACTGATATTAAAGCTAATTATTTGATATCAAAAAAATTGGTTGTTCCTGATAATCATATAATTAGCTTTTTTTTGGTATGATAAAATACCCATTTTGTCGGGATGACAGGATTTGAACCTGCGACCACACGGCCCCCAGCCGTGTACGCTAACCGGACTGCGCCACATCCCGAAAAGAATTGGCAAAACTACTAAAGTTTGCTGGAAAAGCACGTACGATTCTATAAAAATAGAGGTGCCGGATAGACACCCCCCCTTTGGATTTTAAATAACCTCCCCTGCCTTGCTGACACCAAATAAAGCCACCGGCTTTGCCTTGCCCCTCAAAGTAAGATTCCCCAACGCGCGGAAGACAAAGTTGTCATGAACCGACTGAGGCAATTGCCCGACAATGTCTTGCGATATTATAAAAGGCTCTTTGTAAACATTACAAAGTTCCATCATTCGTGCTGTAGTATTGAGAATATCGCCTGAATAAACGATCTCGCGCTTTACCACCCCCATCTCCCCTGCCACTACCAGACCCGAATGCATGGCCGCTTTGAAATTCAACTTCAACCCGTACTTCTGCTGATAATAAGTCGCTCTTTTCTCAAGGGCTTCTCTCATCCGGAAACAACAATACATGGCATGGGATTCTTTGCCAAAAGCTTTCGCGGGAGACCAGGTGATGATCACCTCATCCCCAACATACTGATAAATTACACCTTTCGAATTCAGGACGGGATCTGTAATATCACAAAAAAAATCGCGCACCACCTCAAAAAAACGGATGTGGCCCAATTGTTCGGCAAGCGTAGTCGAGTCATTGAGATCCACAAATAATACAACCCTGAAAACTTCATTGGCCCTGTGGTAGTGGCCGAGTAGTAAGGATAAAAAGGTCCCGGGTCCGTACTTTTCATAAACTTTCAGCCCAAGGAGCGTGATGAGCACAACCACCATCCAGCTTGAAATATTACGAATGGCGTAGGGATCCAAAATTAATAATTCGACGGCCATTCTGATGGGGCGAGCGCTTGAATGAATCGCTTCTCGATGATAGAAAAAATAGGATACCAGACTATTGAGCGCAAGGATAATAAAAATAAACCAGGCGAAGCTAACTGCGAGGAAGACCACATACCGGACGTTCTTTAGACTTTCATTGAGATAGAAGACTATGATGCTGCCGCCAATAATTCCACCAATGGCCGGTCCGATGAGATTGATTAAAATAAATTTGGATAAAGTCAGACTCTGGGGAACAATAAAAATAAAACCATCTGAAACCGGATCATAAGTTACGCACTTATACAGAGCCATCAGTCCGCCAAAAAGAATCCAAAAAACTGTAATGAACAGGACCTGATACATCTGAATCCTGACTTTGGGACTGAGTTTCATATGCAACCGTTGCGCATTCTAATGTACATAAAATCTTCATTGAATTCTGAAGGTTCAAACAGACGGTGAATGCCTTACAAAGCGGCGAATTTCCTTCATTTTAATGACAGGGCGGGTAAATAAAAAGGGATATTTATTTAGAATATCCCTTTTAATATTATAGGTAATATAAATTACCTGTATAGGGTAAAGTGCCCTACATATTGCTGTTTATCGGCGTCATTTGCATGCACGACATACCAGTAATCTCCGGATGGTAATTCATTGGAATTATACCGGCCGTCCCATGAAGTTATCTGATCCAGGATGGCAACAACGCGACCATACCTGTCGTAAATCCTGACTTCTATATTCGGGAAGAAATCCCTGTTTCTTGGCGACCAAACATCATTCATATTATCGCCGTCAGGGGTAAAGAAGTTCGGGATTTCCAGCATCCCAGTAAATTCAAACGGGACGGTAATGCTCACTTCACAGCCATTCTGATCCACTACACGAATAGTAACGGACGCATCGGCATTGGTGGTATAGACATTCTCACTTCCATAGGAAATTTCCTGGAAATAAAACTCATAACCGCCAAAGCCTCCGGTTGCTGTTGCCGTTATTTCATTGGGACCGGATTTAATGGCCGTCAGGCTCAGGGGGTCGTAGGATTCCATGGTAAAATCTACAAAGGTTGTACACCCGTTGGAATGGTAGATGTATACCGTGTGGTCACCCGCGGGCAAATCTCCCCATTGCCGTATATTTCCGGCCTGTGCCGTGATGGCATCGGCTGGATTCACAGGATCAAGGGCAAATAAAAGTTCCGGATACTGGGAAGGATCCTGTATGGCCACCGTAATTGTACTGTTCGGAAAGATGCCATCACATCCGTATTCTATAATTGCCTCGGGCTGCAGGTCAACCCCTATACCCACAGAAACGATCACGTTAGTTTCACAGCCTCTGGAATCCCTGACAAAAATCACATGGGTTTCCCCACCTGCCAGATTATCCCAAGACATGGATGGGTTAAGCGCAAAGTCGGCATCATCGGAAGAATTCAGTGCAAACCGGTACGGAGGAGTACCTCCGGCAACCTGCAAGGTCACCGTACCATCAGCATCTCCAAGACAGGTTTCAGGAGTGGAAGAAGCAATACCGGCTACCAATTCCATAGGTTCTGTAATGGTTATGGTTTGAGTGATCGTACAGCCCAGTTCATCCTGTATAATAACTTCATACGTCCTTGGGATCAGATCGGTAAAAGTTTTCCTGTTTGGGAACAACGGATCATCACCTTCAAAAAACTCACTGAACTGGTCGGAAATCGAGTAACGGATGACACCGGTTCCGCCACTGGCTTCTATGATGAGTTGGCCGTCAAGGTCTCCAAAGCAACTCACTGAAACTGCTTCAATATAGTCCAGCACTAAAGGCGGAGGATCCATGATGGTAATGGGCGTGGAAATGGCAGTACAGCCACCACTCTGAGCAAACACCCAGTAAATTCCCGGACCCAGATCCCTGAATATACCCGAGGCCTGAGCGCTTCGCTCTATATTGCTGCCTCCAGGTATAGGCGGGCTATCAGAATTTAATAGCGTATACACGTAATTTCCGATCCCTCCAAAAGCTTCTGACCGAATGATCCCGGTAGCTTCACCGGCGCAATTGATGGTGGCATTGGCCAGATCCAGGGCAATCACAAGAGGAGCAGCCGGATCAAGGGAGATCTGATTCGATCTCTCGAAGGCGCAGCCATTGGAATTCTGTACGTCATATTGAAAGGGTCCCGGATCAATGGTAATATCTTCACTGATCAGAACACTAATAGCAGTAGGATCGCTCGAATTTAAAGGCAGGAATGGATTTCCTGAGCCTGTACGACGGAAAAAATAACTGACGCCCGGTTCCGGGTTGGTTACCGTCAGTTCCATAATGCCGACATCCCCGCAACCGGGAGGCTGTAGCTCCACCAATTCGGCCACGACCACCTCAGGATCAACAATGCTGATCGGGATGGTCACAAAACTACAATCCCAGCCATCAAATACGGTAATGGTATAATCGCCGGCTGAAAGGTTCGCGAAGATGGCAGTGGTTTGGAGCCCGCTGTCTGTGCCATCTGAAAGTCGGTTGAGCTGGTACAGGTAATTCCCGGCACCCTGGCCTCCGCTTACATTAAAAGCCTCTATGGACGCATCGTTATCATTGTTACACTGAAGGGGATCCACGATCTGGATATCTGCATAGATAGGGGCAGGTAATGCAAGGTTGATGGTAGTTGTTGTAATACATCCTTCACTATCCCTCACACTCACCGTATAGGTTCCATCGGATAAGCCTGTAAAACTGGTATTGGTCGCAGGAAAATCCTGGATGACCGTTGATCCGTCAGGAGCGATAACCCGGTATTCATAATTACCCCATCCTCCGTCACCTGTGGCGAATATCTCACCAAGTCCGGGAATGGCACAGGTCACCTCGGAAGTTTGCTGCAGGTCTACCGTCAATGCCCTGTTGGGCTGACGGACAGTCGCCATATTACTCACCGTATCGCAGAAAGGAATGGACAGGGCTTCTATACGTACTACAAGATTACCTGCGGGAAGGCCCGTAATAATACCTGGATTCTGTCCGGGAACTGTAGTGTCCAGACTGCCTGTAACCCCTGTACTTGTTTCGACACCGGTATTGTCTCTGGAGAATACCTCATAGTTATAAAGTCCGGTGTAATTATTTACTTGTATACTGAGCTCTCCATCCGATCCGCCAAAACAGGTAACCGGTTTGATCTCTGCAATGAGGGCTTCTATCGTGTTGTACTCGGGAACATTAATTATGGGTGTCAGATACGTACAGCCGGCATTACCAACATCGGTAACCGCAAAGATATAGTCTCCCGGAGTGCTTATGGCCCAGACTACCCGGTCGCTACCACCGGAAATCTGAACCGGCTCTGAACCTAACGGCAGGATTTCAACTTCATAGCTTCCAGGTCCCTGATCCATAATGATTTCAATTGATCCGGGACTTACTCCAGACCCTGTGACATCGCAGGTGATGGAATTTACATTAATGGTAAAAGTTAATCCGGTAGGAGCATTAATGGTTACAGATTCTGTTTGTTCGCAACCATTCTGATCTCGTGCCGTGATAAGCAGTGTCTGATTGGTTCCATTATCTACTACTTCAAAAACGTTGTTTGTACCGTTTGAAATGGTAGCGGTGCCATCAAACATCGTATAAGTATAAGGTGCCGTACCTGTCAGCACCCCGGTTCCATCCCCGTTCGTGTCATTAAATACAGTTATGGTGGCGGTATTGAAGCGGTTGCTGTTCGGATCGCATGTAAATTCGGTATGGGTGGTCGCTATCTCCAATAGGGTGGGTTCATCCAGGGTAATATTCCCTGAGCGGTCCCTGCAACCCCTGTCTGAGATCACCTCAGCCTGATAGGTTCCCGGAGGAAGGTTATCAAATAATGCGGAAGCCTGTGGACCATAAAGAACTGTAGCCGTAGCACCGTCATAAAGTACAAAAGTAAATGGCGAGTCCGTATCCGTGCCGGGTTGTAATTCGATTGAAATGGTTCCATCGTCGGCACCGTTACAGGTAATATCTCCCTCTGGGGTAGCACTGATCACCGGATTGTCCACGATCGTAACATCAACAGTGGTTAAATCCGAACACAATGGAATAGTGTTGGAATCGAGATCGGTGACCAGAATGGAATAGTTACCTGGGAAAAGATTGATGAAAGTCGGGTCATTTATTTGAACCTGGGTCGGGTTGATACCGTCTTCCAGTTCATATCGGAAATTTCCGCTTCCTCCGACGGTAACGATAGTAATAACACCATCACCTGCATTACAGGTAGGCTCTGTCGTCGCATTGGCTGACATCGCGAAATAATCAAAAACCCTGGCAATTACGGTGTTGGTACAACCGTTTCCGTCCCGAACTACAATGGTATAGTCCCCGGGATTCGCCACAATGAAATTCGGGCTGGTCTGGAATCCGCCTCCAATATTATACTCAAAGGTTTCCTCAGGAAGACCGGAACCGGTTGAAAGAGGTGAGGTCACATTTACCGTGTAATTGCTAACGGCAGTACACTGGTTTACCACATCCACAGTTGGGGCCGGAACACCCGGATCAGTGGTCACGGTTACTGTTATAAAGGAAGAACATCCGTTACTGTCCTGCACATAGAAGTCGTAATCGGCAGGATAAGGCCCGGCAAGTTCATAAGTTGTTTGAGGGGTAAACAGTATGGGGGCAGGATTTCCTGTTGGCACTACGGCATAGCCGTAAGCCGGAGTACCTCCGTTCCCGCGGATCGTCACCAGGGCCCCTACATTACAGGTAGCTGGAATATTGCTGTCCACAACAAGGGTTGGAATGTTTGTGGTAATACTGACCAGAGCACTGGCATCGCAATTCGTGGCATCATCATTTACCAGCACCTGATAATTACCGGGGGGCAGGTTGGTGATGGTGCCTGTGTATGGTATGGTTTCATTTATCAATGGAATTGGAGCACCAACAACGGCTCCGGTATCCGTATTTTCCAGCGTCACTGTAAAGGACGCGGGACTTGGGGTAATCCCATCCACGGTGTAAGTTATGACCCCATTGCCCCCGGGCGCACAGGACGCCGTGGTAGCCGAAGCTGTGAGGGTAATCGGGCTGGGCGGGTTGATCGGATCAATACGTTCAATATATCTGCAACCGAGCGCATCCTCCACCTCAACAAAGTAGGTGGTTCCATAGCCGATCTGTCCGGTAAAATCATGAATATCAACGCCATTGACATTGGCAAGTACAAGCGGATTTCCCACAAGACCAAACAGGTAGGGGGCTGTTCCTCCGCTCGCCTGAACCCTGTAGGTAAAGACGGTATTACAGTCGGTTGCCGGCGGAGGATCAATAGGTGTCAGATCTAGCTGATTTTGCTGTACCTGTATGATATCGCGGTCTTCACATCCGGCTGCGTCGGTAGTCACAATGGTATAAGTGCCGGGCAGCACATTCGGGAAATTAGCGGTAATAGCGGCAGTCGGACCTACGGTTGCAACCACTATGCCGTTGATATCTGTCAGGTCATAAGTGAAGTTGGCAGTCCCGTTCGAAACCGAAGTCACATCTATAATACCCGTCACAAGTCCGGCAGAACAAATGGCATCTGTGACCGAGATACTGGCATCAACAGGAATGCTGGCTGCGATAGTGACTGATAACAAGGGTGTAGTACATCCACGACTGTCCCTGATCATAAAATTCGAAAAGGTTCCGGCCGGATAACCGGAAAATATGTTTTGGGTACTGAAGGTTCCACCACTGTTGTCACTGAATTCATAAGGAGGAACTCCAAAGTTGGTATCAGGTATGAGGGTTACGATTCCATTGTCCGTCCCACAAGTTGTATCCGTAGGAATAGCGCTGCCAACGATGGTTTCAGGAGGAGAGAGCGTAACTATATTCGTCTCTGTCAGACAGCCCCTGCTATCCCTGACCTCAAACTGGAAGGTGGTTGGGATAATTATTGAACCGTCATTGGGAATACTGTATATGAAGAAGGTGCCTGTAATATTGTTGGAATCGGTGGTATAAGGGGCTCCGGCAATACTGACTTCATAGGTATCATAACTGCCTGCACTCGGGTATCCGTTGCTTATGTTCACTCTGATCAAAGCATCTGGACCACCGCAGGTCAGTTCCTGAATGACGATTGCCGCTGCAGAAATTTCCGGGGCGATGGTAGCATTTACGGTATCCCGGCAGTTATTGCCGTCTACCACCTCAATGGTATAGGCTCCTGGGGTAAGACCCGCAAAGCTGTTACTGACAGTCAGAGGTCCCCCGTTGATCCTGTACTGATAACTGCCGTTGCCTCCGCTTGCATTTACGACGAGAGTGGCAGCATCCGTATTGTCATAACAAAAATCGGACGCGGCATTATTCAGCGTCAGAATAGGAGAATCGAGTGAGGTAAGTGTAAAGGATGAAGTGACAGTACATCCGTTGGCATCCGTTGCGATGACCTGATAGAGTCCGTCCAGGGAAAGGCCTGAAAAGGTCCGGCCGTTTTTTGGACCGCGAACTGAGCCGTCGGGCTGAATCACAGTATACCGCACGCCTCCCCAACCTCCGACATTATTTACTGTAACACTTCCAATATTACCATTCTGGCAGCTCATGGCGACCACGGACAGGCTGGTGATGGCGAACGCGACTGCAGGCTCCTGAATGACAAGGGTTGCCGTATCGGTACAATTGGTATCCTCATCTGTAACGAGGATGTTGTAATTCCCGGCTGTGAGACCTGTCAAATTGATAATACCCAGGGTTTGACCGGTCTGAACCGGTCCTCCATTGATTTGGTAACTGTAGGTGTTGTCAAATCCATCTACAAGGTAGCGGCCCTCCCCGTCACTGTCCCCTACACAGGTTACCACTTTTGTGGATTGCGCCTGGACACTGATTGAGCTGATATCGGTAATGGCAAAAGCCTCATTATAAGTGCAGCTTTCACTATCAGTGACTCTGAACATGTAAGTTCCGAGACCGAGACCGGTAAATACGGGATTGTTTCCATTATTGATGGCACTTCCTGCTGGTGCGGTAATCTCATACGTCAAAGTTCCGGTTCCTCCGGTTGCGGATACCGTGACAGATGCCGTACTGCTTAAGCAATTGATCGCAGTGATACTAAAAGTCATATCAGTCGGCTTGTTCAAAGCGGCAAAGGAGATAGGAGCAAGATTTTCCACGCAGCCATTGGCGTCCCGGATCTGAGGAGTATAAGTTCCTACTCCAAGATTCGTAAATACGGTGGTGGGACTAAAGCCGGCGCCGATACTGTAATCATACGGAGCGGTTCCCCCGCCGACTCCGGAAATAGAAATCTGACCCCCAATTTCGTTGGTACAGGTAGGCACGGCATCAGCTGTCGCGGTCCCGGTGATTGTTGAAGGAGTTCCAACGGTCTGAGGCGAAGGTACTGTCGTACAGACAAAACTTCCCTGCTGATATCTGACTACCACATCATAGCTTCCCGGGGCAAGGTTGTTGAAAACATTACTTAACTGGAAAGTGGAACCGTTATTGATACTGTATTGTAAATTGTATCCGAACCCGTTGGTGACATTGACGGTAACCCTGCCGTTATTGGCACCCCCGCATTGGGCATCCTGGATACTCACGTTAAATAAGGGTGGGGGCAGATTCTCCACAGCCACACTGGCGCTTCTTGTACAGCCGTTGGCATCCTGCACCAAAATGTTGTACGTTCCGGCCGAGCTGACCGTGAACACCGCTGATGCTGTATAGGTAGCACTATAGGTAGAACCGCCGTTCAGGCTGTAACGGTAGGGACTGGTACCTCCGGTAGTGTTGATGGTGACATCAACAGTACTAGCGCCGCAACCGAAGCTATCGGCAGCGGTTGCCGTAACGTTCAAGGGACTGATCCCGTTGCCAATGACAATTGGGACGTTGTTTACATCGTTGGTGACCAGCCGGTTACATTTATTTGTTTCAACCCGCACACTGTAAGTGCCCGGACTTACATTCGCAAAGGTGTAACTGCTTGCCGCATTGGGGCCGAAGGTGTCTACGGTGACCCCGGCTTTGATCAGACGATAGGTATAAAATCCTGGAACGCCGAAAACCTGAACATCGATACTGCCCAATTGTCCGCTGCACAGGATTTCATTTGCGGTGACATCGACAGTAATATCGAGATTCTGAACATTGACCGTATTTGAAGGAAACACACAGGCACTACTCGATACATTCTTAAGACGCACCCAAACCATATAGTTTCCCGGTGCAGTAATGTCGAAGAAAGGATTATTCTGATAAGGTCCTGCCGCATTGTTGAGACTGTATTCGTAACCGGCAGGAACGTTGGTAACCTCTACCCTGCCGGGGTTTCCGCAAATAATGTCTTCTTTAATCAATTGAGGGTTAAGTGGATTAAGGGTTGACTTAAAGTAATAAAACTGACCCCCATTCACCTGAACCCGGAACTCACCGGAAGAATTTAGGTTATAAGTAGATAAATTACCTACTGTATCGTAGCAGGTATTGTTGGTGTTTGCACAATCGTCCAGTACGGACAACGCACAGCGGTTAGGGTCCAATTTCTGCCAGTTATAGGAACTGCCGCTCTGACTTAATGAGATGGTCCTGATGTCGCTGGTTCCGCAAAGAAAGAATTTGGCCAGGGTACTACCATCATTAGGGCAGGTGACTGTTTCATTGGCACCCTGAATGATCGTAATGAACATAGGGGCGGCAAAATCGTCTGTAATGACTTTGGAATAAGCACTATTGGCGGAGTTGATGGATTCGGAAATTTTGGCAACCTCTTCAGCATCCTTGGTCGGGGACCCTTCAGACAGGGTCGACAACTCAGTCATCAGCTCGTAAACTCTTGTGCTGGCTATGGCGGTGGTGCCGGCAATTGATAGCGTTATCAAAAGCACAGCAAATAGCACATGCCTGGGTTTTCTTGAGAGCATAGGTTAAGTAGTGTTATGGCATGAATACGCTTGATTTGGGATCAGGATATTCTCAATTGTAATTTTTTAGCTTATATAATTCTCTTTATCTTTAGGCGTTCCGGCCTACTTTATTTAATTACATTTTAACGTAAAATAATGAGAAATAGTATCCTTACCCTTGGTTTTTTCGTTGTAATGATTAATTGTTCATGCGGTCAAAAACCGGATAATGACGTCCATTTGCCCGAAACAAATGATTTTACCGCCGAATTAGTCATAGACGGTCTGCAAACGCCCTGGGGCATGGCATTTTTACCTGATGGCAGCATTTTGATTACCGAAAAATCAGGCGAAATCATTCACTTTAAGGAAGGCACAAAGACCAACATAGCAGGAGTTCCCTCGGTATATGATCGCGGGCAAGGCGGATTGCTCGACATTATCCTGCATCCGGATTATGCTGAGAATGGCTGGATATATATCACCCTCGCTTCTGAAGAGGGGGATGGAAAGGGTGGAAACACAGCGGTTGTACGGGCCAAACTTGAGAATAACACCTTGGTAAACAAGGAAGTAATCTACAAAGCCTCACCTAATACTACAGCCGGTCAGCATTTCGGTTCGAGGCTCGCATTTGACGCTGCCGGCTTTCTTTATTTTTCAATAGGAGAGCGCGGGGAAAGAGACATTAATCCGCAGGATCTTAGCAGAGATGGCGGTAAGATATACCGCATTAAAGATGACGGAAGTATTCCGGACGACAACCCGTTCGTAAACGAAGCGGGGGCAGTTAAGGCGGCTTATACCTATGGCAACAGAAACCCACAGGGAATGGCGGTACACCCTGATACAGGAGAAATCTGGATCCATGAACACGGACCCAGGGGCGGTGATGAAATCAATATCGTTAAGAAGGGTAACAATTATGGCTGGCCTTTGGTAACTTATGGCATCAATTACGGAGGCACACCCATCACAGACAAAACTGAGATGGAGGGGATGACCCAACCGATTCATTATTGGGTGCCTTCCATAGCACCCAGCGGCATGGCCTTTGTAAGTTCAGACCAATACCCGGCGTGGAAGGGAAATCTTCTGGTCGGGTCCCTGTCATTTCAATATCTTGAACGCCTTGAACTCAATGGAAACCAGGTTACATACCGGGAAAAATTAATGGAGAATATCGGACGGGTGCGCAATGTGCTGCAAGGCCCGGATGGCTTTATTTATGTCGCCGTAGAGGGAAAGGGAATCTATAAACTGATTCCGAGGCAGGGCTGATTTTCCAAAGTTAATTTTGGGTGGCGTCCAGCGCTTTTTTAACCGAGCCGTGTTCGAGCAATAATTTTGAGGCTTCTTGGTATTCCAGATTCAGCGCCTCCATAAGGTATCTCGTTCCACGGTCGACCAGTTTGTCATTGCTCAATTGCATGTTCACCATCTTATTTCCTTTTACCCTGCCAATTCGTACCATGAGGGCTGTAGAAATCATATTCAGAACCAATTTCTGGGAGGTACCACTTTTCATACGGGTGCTACCGGTTACAAATTCGGGACCAACATTAATTTCAATCGCGATGTCTACCACTTTAGCCAGAGGCGCATTCGGATTATTGGTGATGCCTGCGGTTAAAATCCCATTTTTCCCGGCGGCTATCACCCCTCCCAGAACGTAGGGGGTGGTTCCGGAAGCGGCAATCCCAATGACGGTATCCATCCCTGATATCCCAAATTCTTTTAAATCCAACCACGCCTGCTTGTTGTCATCCTCTGCAAACTCAACGGCTTTCCTTATCGCTCCGTCCCCTCCGGCGATAATTCCTATGACCCGATCGTGAGGCATGCCATAGGTGGGAGGTATTTCGGAAGCATCAAGGATGCCCAGGCGGCCGCTTGTCCCTGCCCCGATATAAAAGAGCCGACCGCCTTTGGCGAATCTGACCTCTAATTCCTCTACAAGTCGCGTTATCTGCGGAATGATTTTGGCTACGGCATCAGCCACCTTTTTATCCTCCTTGTTTATATTTTCAAGTAGGGTGGGAATATCCATCAATTCCAGGGCGTCATGCTCAGAAGCGGATTCAGTGATTTTACGGTATTCGGTCATTACAGCAGATGTATATCGCGATTGCGGAAAGGGTTGAGAAGGTTATTTGCGGGATCCAGCTCTGTAATCATGGTATTAATGGCATTGATATCACACGTTTTGTACCGGTGTTGCGAATTCAACTTTTCAGAGATGCACAAAAGTACTGATTTTTTGGAGGCGTTAATTACTGCCTTTTTGACCTGAACAATGTCCCAGTCAAACTCGGTTAATCCATGAAGGGCATCGACATAGCCAGTCCCGATAAAACCGTAATCCACTTTTATTTCAGACAGGTCATGTACCGTTCTTGCCCCTGTGGAGATTTGAGCTTCACGTGAGATGCGGCCCCCTATAAAGATACTTTCAACATTGGGCTTGGAAATGAGTTCCAGAGCTACAGGAAGGCTCAGCGTAAAGCAACTCATCTTCAGATGAGGGGGGATCAGCCTTGCCAGTTCCAGGCAAGTGGTACCGCCATCAATAAAAATAACACTTCCTTCCTTTAGCAAAGAAACCGCTTTTTCGGCGATGGTTGTTTTTTCCCTTAAAGCATAGGTATTCGGGTTGGGAGTGGTTTGACTTGTGTAACCGAGGGAAATGGCACCGCCATGAACTTTACGCAACTTTTTGTCTGCATCGAGTTCCTTTACATCCCTTCTGACGGTATCTACTGAGACCTCCAGAGAATCTGCAATATCCGTCAACAAGATGCGGTTATGTAATTCTACTTCTGTTAAGATGGTTTTTTGGCGCTCTTCTTTTAACATATGATCCTTAAAACAATCAAAGATATCAAATAAAATGAATTGCAATATTATGACGTTTTAGGCATGTCGTTCTCCAAATATAGAAAATAACAGCATAATATATTGCAAAAAACAGCACAATTGATGCAAATTTCATATCTTTGACGCTTCAGGATCACTTGAAATTTTAAAGATATGGCTGAAACAATGGCAAAAAACAGTGTTATGGCAATCCCTACGGATGAGGATTCCAGAAAATTTGAAAAATTAAATACGATCATCCATGAGAGTTCTGATGAGGCTTCGCGCTATGTCGCCAACGAGATCGCCGACCTCATTAAGGAAAGACAGAGCCAGGGTAAGAACGTGGTACTGGGACTGGCAACAGGTTCCACCCCAACCAAAATGTACGATTATCTGGTAAAATTTCACCAGCAGGACGGGCTGAGTTTTAAAAATGTGATCACCTTCAACCTGGATGAGTATTTTCCCATGGCTCCTGATTCCCTCCACAGCTACGTGCGGTTTATGAATGAACACCTCTTTGATCATATCGATATAAAGAAGGGTAATATCAATATTCCCGATGGCAGGCTGGATAAAGAGGATGTCCGGGAATTCTGCGATTCCCTTGAGAAAAAGATCCAGGATGCCGGAGGTATTGATATTCAAGTACTCGGAATCGGAAGGACCGGGCATATTGGTTTTAATGAACCCGGATCTTCTGTTAACAGCAGAACCCGAATGGTACGGTTGGACAGGGTGACCCGACTGGATGCCGCAAGTGATTTTTTCGGACTGGAAAATGTACCTGCCAAGGCCATCACCATGGGAGTCGGAACCATCATGGCCGCGAAACGAATCATCCTTATGGCATGGGGCGAAGGCAAGGCCGGCATCATTAAACAAAGTGTTGAAGGGGAAATCAGGGAATCGGTTCCTGCCACCTTTTTGCAGCATCATAAAAATTGTGATTTTATCATCGATCAGGCAGCCGCTTCCAATCTTACAAGGATTTCAACGCCCTGGCTGGTGAGCGAATGTGTTTGGCATGACGGACTCATCAAACGAGCCACGATATGGTTGTCCGAAAAATTACAAAAAGCGATCCTGAAACTAACAAACGAGGATTACAATGAATACGGAATGGGAAATCTGGTGGCTGAAATCGGCTCCGCCGAACATATCAACCTCATCGTATTCAATCACCTGCAAAGGACCATCACCGGCTGGCCCGGAGGCAAACCCAATGCCGATGACAGCAACCGACCCGAAAGAAAGGATCCATATCCGAAAACGTCTCTGATCTTCAGTCCCCATCCCGATGACGATGTAATATCCATGGGAGGTACCTTGCTCCGTCTGGTGGACCAGGGTCATGATGTACATATCGCCTATCAGACCTCCGGGAATATAGCCGTTTTTGATGACGAAGTAATTCGGTTTATGGATTTTGCAACGGACATCCGTCAGGAAGACAAAGGCCTGTTGAAACAATTTAAAGAGATCCGGGATTTTCTGAATAACAAAGTACCCGGCCAGGTAGACAGCCCTGAGATCCAGCGATTTAAAGGGCTGATACGCAAAGGTGAAGCCCTGGCGGCATGCAGGTCTTGTGGAGTGGCTGAAGAAAACGCGCATTTCCAGAACCTGCCCTTTTATGAAACAGGTACTGTTAAGAAAAAACCATACTCAGAAGCAGATATTAAGATAACCTACGAGCTGTTACGGAAACTGAAGCCCCATCAGATCTTTGCAGCGGGCGACCTTTCCGACCCTCATGGCACCCACCGTGTTTGCCTTCAGATCATCTACAAGGCGCTGGATCAGCTCGTAAAGGAAGGTGCCGAATGGATCAATGACTGCTATGTCTGGTTGTATAGGGGTGCCTGGCAGGAATGGGATATTGCCGACATGGAAATGACAATTCCTATCGGACCCAAAGATATGGAACGCAAGAAAAGTGCTATTTTTAAACACCAGTCCCAAAAAGACAGCGCTATGTTCCCTGGCAACGATAAAAGGGAATTCTGGCAACGGGCCGAACAACGAAATACAGAAACTGCCATAAAATATAATGCCCTTGGAATGGCTGAATATGAAGCGATGGAGGGTTTTGTACAATATAAATTCTTGTGACGGACCTCCTTCCTTGAGCTGTACTTGGCCCGTTAATAAAATGAAATGGGTTATCTGCCTTGTGCTTTTAACCCTTTTTTCAGTGTCTTCATGCAGTGTGTTCAGACGTGGAGATGTCCATCCCAAAAGGGAGTTCAGAGGGGTTTGGATTGCAACGGTTGCCAATATTGACTGGCCTGAAAAGGGTTCGGATAGCTGGTCCAAACAACGAATGGATTATCTGCGGCTGCTCGACTTTTACAAAAATCTCAATTTTAATGCCGTAATTGTTCAGATCCGTGATGCGGGTGACGCCCTCTACGATTCTGAATATGCTCCCTGGTCACGCTATCTCACCGGAACAGAAGGGGCAGCGCCTTCGACAAATACAGATCCATTACAATGGATGATTCGTGAGGCACACCTGCGCGGTTTTGAATTTCACGCCTGGCTGAATCCTTACAGGGCCACATTTGACCTTCAAACGGAATTGCTCGCCCCTTCTCACGATTTCAACACCCACCCTGATTGGTTGTTTCGGTATGGAAATAAATACTACTATCATCCGGGACTTCCGGAAGTGCAGGAAAGACTGGTCACCATTATGGAAGAAGTAGTGCGGCGATATGAGGTGGACGGCATCCATTTTGACGACTATTTTTATCCCTATAAAATTTCAGGGGAAACCATCCCGGATTCCCTGCTTTATGTTCAACATGCGAATCCGGGGACCAACCTCGAGGACTGGAGACGGAGTAATGTGGATTCTCTTGTAAAAAAGGTGCATAAAGCGATTAGGAAAGTCAAACCATGGGTTCAGTTTGGAATTAGCCCTTTCGGAGTATGGAGGAATAAAACGACCGATCCCGATGGTTCAGATACACAGGCGGGTCAGACTACCTTTGATGACCTGTATGCCGATCCGCTTACCTGGATGCAGCAGGGATGGATCGACTATCTGATCCCTCAGCTTTACTGGAGTTTGGACCTGCAGGTGGCCTCTCACCGAACCCTTGTTGCCTGGTGGGCAGCCCATTCCAATCAGACCAAATTATACATAGGTAATGCGGCATATAAGATCAGGGATAACCAGGACAATGCCTGGAAGCGGAAAAAAGAACTACCGGATCAGCTGAAATTGTCCAGGCAGTTCCCGGAAGTGAAAGGAAATGCCCTCTTCAGTGCGAAGTCTCTTTTAAACAGACACAGTGATATAACCAATTATATTAAAAAAAAATATTACACCTATCCTGCCCTGCCCCCTGAATTTTTCCCGGAAACTGGCCTGCCCACGAAGCCCCCGGAAGTAGTTGTGAATACCCGTGGGCCCGACTATTGGGAATTTGCGCTGCACCCTTCTCAAAGTGAACAGTTCCGTTTTGTGCTGGTTTATGCCAGCCGGAAGAAGCAACAGCTAACCGACCAATGTCCGCAGCGGCTCATAGCGAAAATTTATCTCTATGGAAGAAACCAATTTACACTTGGAAACCACCTTATCGGAAAAAACAAGTATCTGGCACTTTCCTTCCTGGACCGGTTTGGAGTGGAAACTGAGTCCGTTGTCCTAAATTTACCTAATTTAACCGGTGTTCCGGAAAGTCATTAATCAAAATGCCGAAGCCAGGAGTAGGATGGTTACCAACCACAGTATAACATTACCGCAGCCATGATCCGGAAAGATACCGGGGCTTGGGCATGGGTACCAGTACTTTATTTTACACAGGGTTTACCCTATGTCATCATTGTTACGGTTTCAGTAATCATGTATAAAAAACTGGGAGTCAGTAATGCCGATATCGGCTTCTACACGAGCTGGCTGTATTTACCCTGGGTTCTGAAACCTCTGTGGAGTCCCTACATCGATCTCCGAAGTACCAAACGTACCTGGTTTCTCTCCATGCAGTTTCTCATTGCACTTGCCTTATTCGCTGTCGGATGTACCATTCCGGTCCAAATGTTTTTTGTGACTACTCTGGCTTGTTTCTGGATAGCGGCATTTGCCTCCGCAACCAATGATATTGCCTCGGACGGTTACTATATGATCGGATTGAGCCAAAAAAAGCAATCTTTTTTTGTGGGAATCCGCAGTACTTTTTACAGGCTTGCCATGGTCACCGGAGAAGGTTTGGTGATTATTCTGGCAGGGTTCCTAGAAAATTATTACGGTGACAATACCAGGGCCTGGAGCTATACGATCATGTGCACGGCTGTGCTTATGCTTTGTCTCTCGATAACCAATACCCTCATCGCACCCAAATACGAAAGTTCCGCTGTGGCCCCGGACAAACCTCAGGGTTTTGTTGAGGTTTTTGCCTCCTTTTTCCGGAAAAGCAATATCGGGCTGGCCCTGGCTTTTATTCTCACCTACCGGCTCGGGGAATCACAACTGGTGAAAATGGCTGCTCCTTTTCTCCTCGATGATTCAGCTGAAGGAGGGCTGGGATATACAACGGCAGAAGTTGGCGTGTTATTCGGTACTGCGGGCGTAATCATGTTGTCGGTAGGTGGCATTCTGGGCGGAATTCTTATTTCCAGGGACGGGCTTAAAAAATGGATGCTCCCGATGGTGCTTTCCCTCAATGTGCCGAATATCCTCTATGCAGTCCTTGCCGTTACCGGCACCACCAACATTATCGCAGTAACGGCTACTGTATTATTTGAAAAGTTTGGATACGGATTTGGCTTTGCCGCTTTTCTCATGTACCTCATCTATATCGCGGAAGGAAGATCAAAAACCTCTCACTATGCCATCGCCACGGGCTTTATGGCGCTAGGGATGATGCTGCCGGGTATGATCAGCGGCTTTATGCAGCAATGGTTGGGCTATGGAGGATTCTTTATTTGGGTGGTGATAGCGGCACTTCCAGCTCTTTTTCTTCTGAAATATATTAAGTACCCCGCAGATTACGGTAAAAAAGAAAATGAGACCAATGCCTGATTCAATACCTACTATCACTGCGCTCAGATGCACCGGTACCCTGGAAAAGATTGGACAATTATTCATGCCCGCTGCATTTATCAATGATAGTGAAGAGGACATACAGAAACTTGAACGGACGATCCGCGAGTACCACATCGGAGGGCTTTGTTTTTTTCACAGCAGGGCGAGTGCAGCCACAAATTTCGAAGGAAAGGAAAAAGTTGTAAGAAATGAGGCTAGCCTTCAAACATTAAAACATCTCATTTCTCGTTATCAGAAGCAAGCAACTTATCCTCTTTTAATAGCCATCGATGCGGAATGGGGATTGGCCATGCGGGTGGAAAATACGCCGCAATACCCATATGCCATCACCCTCGGAGCACTTCAGGAAAGAGATGATCTGGTATTCACTATGGCACGTAATATTGCGAGGGATTGCCAGGAAGCCGGGATTCACTGGAATTTCGCCCCAGTGGCCGACATAAACAACAATCCTGCAAATCCGGTAATTGGTTACAGGTCCTTCGGTGAAAATAAATACATTGTGAGCAACCTGGTGCGAAGTTATGCCAAGGGCCTCAATAGCATTGGCATATTAAACAGTATCAAACACTTCCCGGGACATGGCGACACTGGTACAGACTCCCACCTTGGTCTGCCTCATATAGATAAAACCTGGAAAGAATTGGTTGACAATGAACTTTTTCCCTTTATCAATGCCATAGCCGGCGGAATAGATTCTGTAATGGTGGGACATCTCGATGTACCTGCCATCACAGGGGGAAAGCGAGACCCGGTATCTATCTCCAGGGAAGCCATAGAGGGGATACTGCGTGAAAAACTTGGATTTGATGGGGTGGTCGTTTCAGATGCACTCAATATGCATGCCGTCTCCAGGATTTTCTCCGAAAAAGGGATGCTGGAATGGAGGGCCTTCGATGCCGGAAACGACATCTTGTGTTTTGCGGAACATATTCCGGAAGGTATTGCCATGATTGCCGAGAAGGCGACCTTGGAAGAGATAGACAAACATTATGACCGGGTCTTGAAATTAAAGCAAAAAGCCTTTAATTCCCGATCCGTGCCCTCCGATGCATTTGAGGAGGCCGGTAATCTCAACCGAGAACTCGCAACGGAAACCATTTCCTTTTATAAAGGAGACGCCAAAATCATTGCCACCATGGTCCGCGAAGGGTGTACAGGAATCTCCATAGGCAGCAGCCCCGCCGGACCTTTTCGCAATGCACTTTATCCCGCAGTAATTTCTGAATGGCTCATCGCATCTGATCTCACAAATCAGGAGGTCCGCAGGCGTATTAAAAATAAGAACTGCGTTCTCCTCGAGCTTATACCTCCTAAAGTAAAACCCCAGCAGAATTTTCAACTCTCTGAGGAAGAACTGGATTTGATACAATGGCTTATCTCTGAGAAGAAGGTAGTCATGTATATTTTTGGAAATCCATACGTACTGCGCTTGTTCGACTTGCAGAAAATCGGGGCCGTCGTGATCGCTTATCAGGAATTCGGGGAGTTTCAGGAAATCGCGGCTGCACATTTTCTTGGCAAAGTAACTGCCAGGGGTGTTTTACCGGTGTCCCTTCACAAATGATGTTACAGAAACTGATGAAACATGGTCCGAATCATTTCCAGGCAACGCCTATATATGTTCGTTTCCAATGGCGGCTTATACAAAGTCACTGGTCTTCCTTCTCAATTAAAATTGCAAATTAATCTTATATTATGATCATGAAAACATACCGCGTTCTGGGCATGATGTCAGGCACTTCTCTTGATGGCCTGGACCTGGCTTTTTGTGATATCAAAAAAACATCAGAACATTGGGAATTTCAGATATCCCAAACTGCCAGTGTGCCATATCACCCGGCCATGCAGCAAAATTTAAAACAAGCCATTTCACTATCATCCGTCGACCACCTGGAACTTCACAATACCTATGGTACCTGGCTCGGGAGGCAAGCCAGAGAATTTTTACAAAAGCATCGGCTGGAAGTCGATTTCATTGCAAGTCACGGACACACTTCGCACCATCAGCCTAAAAAGGGCATTACCTGGCAGTTAGGCTCCGGACAACATTTGGCAAATGAAAGCGGATGTAAGACCCTTGCAGATTTCAGGACGAACGATGTCGCCCTCGGCGGACAGGGGGCTCCCTTGGTTCCTATTGGAGACCACCTCCTTTTCGGACAGTATGACTTCTGCCTGAACCTCGGAGGTATCAGCAATATCTCATTGGAACAGAATGGACAGCGTATCGCATATGATATCGGCCTTGCAAATATGATCCTTAATTACATCACTCAGAAAGTTGGCATCGCTTATGACGAAGGGGGTCAGATGGCCCGTGCGGGCCGTCTGGACAAGGAGATGCTCGGGAAGCTGAACCGACTTGAATATTACCAGCTGCCCATACCCAAGTCGACCGGCTACGAATGGTTCCTTAAAGAGGTGGTCCCGATTGTTGATGCTGCCGGGGGAGATATCGCTTCCCTTCTGCATACGGCTGTCATTCACATCGCCGGGCAGGTCGCCCGGGAGGTTCGTCGCTTTACGGTCCAGAGTCCCCGTACCCTTTTAATTACGGGAGGAGGGGCTCTCAACACCTATCTGATCGAAGTGCTTCGCGAACAGCTGGGAGATGATATAAGGGTCGAAGTACCTGTCCGCAAGTTGATTGAGTTTAAGGAAGCGCTGGTCTTCGCTCTCATGGGGGTCCTCCGTATGGAAGGTGAAATCAATGTTTACCGCTCCGTTACCGGTGCGGCAAGGGATTCCTGCAGCGGGGTAATTTTTATTCCTGCCTGATTTAGGACTGATCGCATATTAACTGATTTTCCAAAGGGGGGCCGCCACTTTGTGCCGGCTTCAAAAGCAGGGTACCCGCTCACTTTAATCCCCTCGCCTTTCCTACCCATATCATTTCAAATATGTATTTTTGAGACAAATTCACAGCCATGCTGATTATCGGGATCGCGGGAGGAACTGGCTCTGGTAAGACAACAGTGGTTACCCAGATCATCAATGAACTACCTGAAACCGAAGTCGCGGTTATCTCTCAGGACGCCTATTATACGGATCTCTCCCATCTCAGCTACGAAGAACGGGCCAACGTGAATTTTGATCATCCGAGAGCCATCGACTTTGATCTAATGGCTTCACATCTCCGGCAGTTACGGAACGGGGAACCTATCCGCCAACCGGTGTATTCTTTCGAAGAACACAACCGGACAGGAGAATATGTTCTCACCTATCCCAGAAAAGTGATCATCGTGGAAGGCATACTCATTCTCACACATCCGGAGATCAGGGAGATGTTTGATATTAAGATCTTTGTGCATGCCGATTCCGATGAACGGCTCATCCGAAGATTAAAAAGGGATATCAATGAACGGGGCAGGGATCTGGAGGAAGTGCTGGACCGGTATCAGAATACCTTGAAACCCATGCATGACCAATTGATTGAGCCTACCAAGGAATTCGCGGACATCATCATTCCGAATAACAGATACAATACGGTTGCCGTTGCTATTGTAAGAACCATCATCGATGAAAAACTGGCATTAAGATGACACGATTGAAAGAGATTAGATCGACCAGGTGGTTTGGGTTGATTAGCAATATTTACGTACTGGTTTTGACCGTTTTTTTGGTTTGGATGGTATTTTTTGATACCAATTCTCTGCTTATTCATCTGGAATTGAGAAAAGAGATCAGGAAGCTCGAGAAACAACAGGAATTTCTCAAACAGGAGATCGAAAGGGACAAAAAAGTGATCCAGAAATTATCAGATCCGCGGGAACTTGAGAAATTTGGCAGGGAACAGTATTACCTCAAAAAAAAGAACGAGGAAATCTACCTCATCGAATATGAAGACAGCTTAAAGAAGGAAAAGAATGAGCGGAACCACCCTTTTTGAGGAATTTCCGGAGGTTACCACCAGGCAATGGAAGCAACAGATTCAGTCAGATCTGAGAGGAGCTGATTATAATGAGGCCCTGGTGTGGCAGTCCGCGGAAGGCATCCCTGTAAAACCCTTTTACAATCATGAAGATCTCCGGGCTGATAACATCCCTCTAATTCACAGGTCTGATGCGTGGCTGATCGGTCAATCAATTGAAGGCACTGATTCTGCCCTTGTTAGTAAAAATATTAAGGACAGCCTGGCGCTGGGAACAGAAGCCCTGATCCTCACCCTCACGTCAGAAGACGCAGCTATAAGAATGCTGGGAGAAGTTGTTGACAGGGAGCCCGTACCTCTATTTCTGGATGCCCAATTTCTGTCCCTGCCGTTCATCCGGAACCTTTACAATGCCCATCCCACACAGCCTGAAAACCTGCATCTCTGTATTGATCCTATTGGTTTTCTGGCCCGTACCGGGAATTGGTATGTAAATAAAAATAAGGACCTTGGCCTGGTCTCAGATGTCCTTAAACAATTTAATCAGGCGGGATTAGGCAGCATCCTGGGAGTTGACGGAGGTCTGTACCAACAGGCAGGGGCTACCATCGTACAACAATTAGCGTATTCTCTTGCCCATGCCCACGACTATATTCATCACCTTCAGCCAACTGAAGTAACAGCTTCATCCGCCTGTAATTTTACCTTCAAACTGGCCATTGGAGGGGATTATTTTTTTGAGATTGCCAAAATACGTGCTTTACGCGCGCTTTGGCGCACCGTCTCAGCGGCTTATGGCTGGCATCCGGAGTGTAGGATCATTGCCTGTCCAAGTTTTAGGAACAAGACCGTTTACGACTATAACACCAACCTGATTCGGACATCGATGGAATGTATGTCAGCCATCCTGGGTGGTGCAGACGTAGTTTATAACCTGCCGTATGACGCCATGTATCTGGAAAGAAATGACTTCTCAGAACGGATAGCAAGAAATCAATTGCTGATTCTTAAGCATGAGGGATTGATGGAAAGACCACTCAATCCTGCAGACGGAAGTTACTATATAGAAAACCTGACGCGGCAATTGGCGGAAAAGAGCCTTGAATTATTTAAGGACATTGAGGCGGGGGGGGGATTTTTGAAGCTTCTCGGAAACCATACCATCCATAGAAAAATTAAAGAGAGTGCAGGAAAGGAAGCCACCTTATTCAGCAAAGGGGACCTTATCCTTACAGGCACAAATCTGCATATAAATAAGGCAGACAGAATGAAAAATTCTATAGAGAAATCTCCGTTCCTGGTACCCTCACCCCGGAAAACGCTTATTGAACCTATCTCGGTGAAACGCCTTGCGGAAGAAGTTGAACAATCCAGATTGAAACATGAGTAGAAAAAATCTGCAGAATCTTAGCTTAGATATCAGTGGATCAAACCTTATCGAAAAATCAGTACGCCCGGCCCCCCTTTCTAAGGACTCGGAAAGTCCGGTTTTGGAAACACCTGAACAGATTTCCATCAAAAACCGTTATGACGCAGAAGATCTTATGACCTGCTCCCATCTGCGATTCGGAGCAGGTATACCACCCTATCTTAGAGGACCTTATAGCACTATGTATGTTCAAAGACCCTGGACCATTCGGCAATATGCCGGTTTTTCGACCGCAGAGGAGAGTAACGCATTCTATCGAAGGAATCTGGCGGCCGGACAACGGGGCCTGTCGGTAGCCTTTGACCTGCCCACCCACCGGGGCTATGACAGCGACCACCCCAGGGTGGAAGGTGATGTTGGCAAGGCCGGGGTTGCCATTGACTCAGTAGAAGATATGAAAATTTTGTTCGAAGGGATCCCTCTTGATACCATCTCAGTTTCCATGACGATGAATGGAGCTGTGTTACCCGTTATGGCATTTTATATAGTTGCAGCAGAAGAACAGGGGGTGCCCATGAATGCGCTTGAGGGTCCCATTCAGAATGATATTCTGAAGGAATTCATGGTGCGGAACACGTACATTTATCCACCGGCCCCTTCCATGCAGTTGGTGGCATCTATTTTTGCCTTTACGAGCAGGCACATGCCAAAGTTTAACAGCATCAGTATTTCCGGATATCACATGCATGAAGCCGGAGCACCGGCCGATCTGGAGTTGGCCTATACCCTTGCCGATGGCCTGGAATATATCCGTACAGGGCTTAAAGCGGGAATGAAAATTGACGATTTTGCCCCACGGCTATCTTTCTTCTGGGGAATTGGGATGAACCATTTTATGGAAATTGCCAAATTGAGGGCCGGAAGGATGTTATGGTCGAAGCTTGTTAAGCAATTCAGTCCCGAAAACAAAAAGTCCATGGCCCTCAGAACCCACAGCCAGACCAGTGGCTGGAGTCTTACGGAACAGGATCCGTTCAACAATATTGCCAGGACCACGCTGGAAGCGGCAGCGGCTATTTTTGGGGGTACGCAGAGCCTGCATACCAATGCCCTGGACGAGGCCATTGCGCTTCCAACCGACTTTTCTGCAAGGATTGCCCGGAACACCCAATTGATACTTCAGAAGGAGACGGGGATTACCCGCACAGTAGATCCTTGGGCAGGTAGCTATTACGTAGAAACCCTTACGGACCAACTTGCCGCTAAAGCCTGGAATCACATAGAGGAAATAGAGGGTTTGGGAGGTATGACCAAAGCCATAGAAACCGGGATTCCTAAACTCAGAATTGAAGAAGCTGCTGCAAGAAAACAGGCACGCATTGACAGTGGAAAGGATCTGATTATAGGTGTAAACATCTTTCCACTTGCTGAAGAAGAACCGCTCCATATCCTTGAAGTGGACAACAAGGTCGTCCGCAACCAACAAATTTTACGCCTGCAATCGGTGAAAGACGCAAGAAATGAGCCTCTTGTTCGCAGGGCATTGGAGAACCTGAGCCGAAAGGCGGCTAGCTGGGAAAATACATTGAAACAGGATCAGGAACAAGACAATTTATTAGCTTTAGCCATAGAAGCGGCAAGAGCCAGGGCAACGTTGGGTGAAATAAGCAGTGCGCTAGAAAGCGCTTTCGGCCGTCATACCGCTGAAATTAAATCTTTTACAGGCGTGTACTCAAAGTCATTACAAGATAACGGGAGTTTTAATACGGCCAGGGAACTCGCTGACCGTTTTGCTGCCAGAGAAGGAAGAAGGCCACGGATCATGGTGGCTAAAATGGGCCAGGACGGCCACGATCGTGGCGCTAAGGTTGTCGCGACTGCCTATGCCGATCTGGGATTTGATGTAGACATAGGTCCTCTTTTCCAGACACCTGCAGAAGCGGCAAGACAAGCCGTTGAAAATGATGTTCATATTCTGGGGGTTTCTTCCCTGGCCGGCGGACATAAAACGCTGGTGCCACAGGTAATAACGGAGTTGCGTAACTATGGAAGGGAAGATATTATGGTTGTTGTGGGCGGAGTGGTTCCCAAACAGGACTATGATTATTTATTTGAGGCGGGTGCAGTAGCCGTTTTCGGCCCGGGAAGCAAAATAAGTGAAGCGGCAATTCAATTACTGGAAATCCTATTGGACGAGTCCCCTTCCTGAAAGGAAAACCATCGCCCTTATAAGTGATACGGGATACCTTCACAGCTACCCTCATCGAGGCGATAAGCAGGGGCTTTACCGATCCATAATTCCATTTTTTTCTTTAACTTTTTTTAACGCAAAGTACGATAGTTATTCACTTTGTGTTAACAAGTTACATTTTTTGGTAGGCTAATTAATTGTATTTTTAGACCCAAACTTACATTAACAATGGGCAAGATAATTGCTATTGCAAATCAGAAGGGCGGGGTAGGCAAAACAACTACAACTGTCAACCTGGCGGCATCCCTGGGAGTATTGGAAAAGAAAGTGTTGTTAATAGATGCGGATCCTCAGGCCAATGCGACTTCCGGCCTGGGTATCAATGTGGATGAGGTGGAACACGGAACCTACCAGCTTCTTGAACATTTGGGCAATCCACTGGATACCATTATACAGACCTCCTCTCCCAACCTGGATCTTATCCCTTCCCACATTGATCTGGTGGCAATTGAAATAGAACTGGTTGACAAGGATGAAAGGGAGTATATGCTTAAAAAAGCGGTAGCCGAACTGCGGGACATTTATGACTTTATTCTTATAGATTGTGCGCCCTCGCTGGGCCTGCTGACGCTCAATGCACTAACCGCGGCTGATTCCGTTATCATTCCGATACAATGCGAATATTATGCCCTGGAAGGACTCGGCAAACTACTGAACACCATCAAAGGGGTTCAGAGAATCCATAATCCGGACCTCGATATTGAGGGGATGCTTTTGACCATGTATGACTCCAGGCTACGCCTTTCCAATCAGGTAGTGGAAGAGGTGAAAAAGCACTTTTCTGACATGGTATTTGACACCATTATTCAAAGAAACGTCAGCCTCGGCGAGGCCCCGAGTTTCGGAGAAAGTATTATAAAGTATGATGCCAGCAGCAAGGGGGCTACCAATTATCTGAACATGGCCAGCGAACTCCTTAAGAAAAACAGAGAAAAGGTCTAATGGCGAAAGCGACTAGGAAACAAGCTTTGGGCAGAGGCTTATCGGCTTTATTGAAAGAGCCGGAAAATAATGGTACTCCGGGCACTGATAAAGAAAATGACAAAGTAGTTGGATCCATCATAGAACTCGAGCTGGATAGTATTGTGGTAAATCCCTTTCAGCCACGATCGAATTTCAATGAGGAGGCGCTTTTGGAATTGGCCAGCTCCATCAGGGAACTTGGAGTAATCCAGCCGATAACCGTCAGAAAAACCGACTTTAACAGCTACCAGCTGGTTTCCGGAGAGCGCCGCTACAAAGCCTCAAAACTTGTGGGACTGAGCACGATCCCTGCGTATATCAGAATTGCCAATGACCAGGAATCCCTGGAAATGGCGTTGGTAGAAAACATCCAGCGGCAGGACCTCGATCCCATAGAAATTGCATTATCCTATCAGCGATTGATTGAAGAAATTGAGATCACTCAGGAAAAACTTAGTGAACGGGTAGGTAAAAAAAGATCTACCATTACAAACTATTTACGGTTACTGCGGCTCGATCCCATCATTCAGTCCGGGATCAGAGATGGATTCCTATCTATGGGTCACGGAAGGACGCTTGTCACTATAGAACGTAAGAAAGATCAGCTGAAAATCTATGAAAAAATCCTAACGGACCACCTTTCTGTCAGAGAAACTGAAAATCTTGTGAAGGGCTACCAACAGGGTGACAAAAAAGAAATTTCGGCTACTCCTGTTTCCCAAAGCAAATTGGAGTTCACCACAACCGGGAAACGCGAGTTGGCGGAGTTTCTTGCAACCAGCGTGAGGGTAACTTCAGATAGCCAAGGCAAGGGCAGTATTTCAATCCCATTCGCCACAGCTCAGGACTTCTATAAGATAAAAAAGCGCATTACCGGTGAATAAATCTCTTTTCGTCTGGCTGTTTTTGGGCTTTTTTACAAGTTTTACCGCTGCCCAGGATCCTGTTAATAACGAGGGAACAACGGATTCACTTTCGCGCAACCTTCAGAAACAAGGTGTCTCGGTGGATAGCATCGTGACGAAAAAACCGCTTAATCCGTTAGCTCCCAGTAAAGCGGCATTTTATTCAGCAGTCTTGCCGGGACTTGGCCAGATATACAACAGAAGGTATTGGAAAGTACCTATCGTGTATATCGCTATGGGCACCAGTATGTACGCCTATGTTTACAACGATGATTTATATGACCGGTTCAGGTCGGCCTTTAAAAGGAGAAGGGCGGGTTTCATTGATGATGAGTTTTACGACGTGAACGAATCTGGTATTAATCCGGGCAATCCAGACCTTTCTGATCAGGCCATACAGGATGCACAGGAGCGCTATCAACGCGACCGGGACCTGGCACTGGTTATTACTATTGCCCTTTATGCATTGAATATCATTGATGCCAACGTGGACTCGCATTTGAGACAGTTCAATGTTGACGACGATTTAAGTACCAGAATTCAACCTTATATTGAATACAACCCTGTTACGGCCGATCCTAACTATGGCCTTTCCCTGACAATCAAATTCTAGGATGAGACTGCGCGGGACAATGGAGTGATGAAGTAGTATTTAAAAAGCAACAAAGTGAAGATAGGAATTTTCGGATATGGGAAAATGGGCCGGATGATCGAGCAGGTCGCTATAGAACGCAATCATGAAATTGTGGCCAGGGTTGATCTCGGAAGCAGGGATATCGATTACTCCGGGATGGATGTAGCGATAGACTTCAGCACACCGGATACCGCATTCGGGCATATTACGGAGTGCCTGCAGCACCACATCCCCGTAATTTGCGGGACAACAGGCTGGCTTGATCGTTATTATGACGCTGTCGCAGTTTGCAATGACCATAAAGGTGCCTTCCTGTACTCCTCCAATTTCAGTCTTGGAGTACAACTCTTTTTTGCACTTAACAGGTCCCTGGCGGTCATGATGAAAAACTTTCCTCAATACCGGGCCGGTATCCATGAAACACATCATACTGAGAAAGTGGACGCTCCGAGTGGAACTGCCATAACACTTGCTGAGGATCTTATCCGGAAATCCAATTATCTCAGTTGGCAGCGTGACCATTACGGCGATGCCATTGTAGCCATCACCTCAGCGAGGGAGGGAAATGTGCCTGGAACTCATGTGGTGGATTACGCTAGCGATGTTGATACGATCGAAATTAAACATACCGCACACAACAGGAAGGGATTTGCTCTCGGAGCACTGACAGCAGCTGAATGGATCATTGGTAAAAAGGGAATTTTTACCATGCAGGACGTGTTAAACTTGGGTTAACACACACAACAAACCAGCATATATGACGTAATGTTATTTCCTGATTATCTATCTATGTCCACCAGGTATCACCCTAAAGTAAAAATTACGCAATACATTTGCCCCTGGCTAAAAATCATATAGCAAACTCATATGGATAGTACACAATGGATCATCTTTATATTGATCATTCAGCTCATTCATTTCCTCGGGACCTGGAAGTTGTATAAAAAGGCGGGCAGAAAATCCTGGGAAGCTGCCATTCCTATCTATAATGCCATGGTCCTTATGACCATCATTAACCGGCCGAGATGGTGGGTCATTTTATTGTTTATACCGATCATCAACTTGCTGATGTTTCCGGTTATTTGGGTAGAAACAATCCGCAGCTTCGGGCGTAGCAGTCTTCTGGAAAGCTGGCTTGTAATTCTAACCTTGGGATTCTATATCTATTATGTAAATTATGCCCTCGATGTAACTTACATTCCGGAACGGAGCCTTCATCCCACAACTGCCCTCGGAGAATGGGTCAGTTCTATTGTGTTTGCCGTAGTCGCTGCAACTTTGGTACATACCTATTTTATACAACCTTATGTCATCCCCACTGGATCCCTGGAACGCACCCTGCGCATAGGGGACCTGCTTTTCGTAAGCAAATTCCATTTCGGCGCCCGTGCCCCTATGACCACCATAGCCGCACCCATGGTGCACGATACCCTACCGGTCCTTGGCGTCCGGTCTTATCTCAAAAAGCCACAGTTGCCCTATTTCAGGCTACCGGGATTTGAGAAAATCAAAAAAAATGATATTGTTGTTTTCAGCTGGCCGGCAGATACCGTCAGGGCGTTTTTCAGGCGTGAGAAGGGGGTAGACAAACCGATCGATAAAAAATCCAACTACGTAAAGAGATGTGTGGGGGTGCCGGGAGATTCCCTGTCCATCAGAGATGGCTTTGTATATATTAACGGGAACCGCCTTAAGTTATCTGACAGGGCAAAACCTCAGTATGATTATACCGTCTATTCCCAAAAAGGGGTATCGTCCCGATTACTCCTGGACCTCGGAATTGATGAATTTAATCGCAAATACGTTTCCGCGCCCCTGAACCAGACCCAATACCAGCTCATCAGTAGTCGCCTGGTCGCTGCGGGGCAAAATAACAATGGTGAGATAGAGCTGATAACAAAATCAGGAGGTTTGCCACCGGATTTGATCCGCAAGGCAGGGCTGTCTCTGAGAGAAATAACGGACCGTCAGCGCACGGTCACTCTTTCAGACGAATTGGTCAACCAATTGGAAAAAAATACGGGTATTGATTCTATTGTTAAGGACCTTGATCCCGCAGGTCAGGCCGGGGTGAATGTTTTCCCTCAAAATCCGTCATATCCATGGAATTACGACAACTTCGGACCCATCTATATTCCCGGGAAGGGTGATGAGATAGCGCTGACACTTCAGACCCTTCCCCTGTACAAAAAAATAATCAGGGATTATGAAGGGAATACGATAAGTGTAAACGGCAATCAAATCTCTCTTAGTGGAAAAGTAGTCGATTCGTATACTTTCAAGCAGGATTATTACTGGATGATGGGTGATAACAGAGATCATTCAGAGGATAGCAGGGCCTGGGGCTATGTGCCGGAGAATCATATTGTGGGAAAACCGATATTTATCTGGCTCAGTTTTGATAATTTCAATGATGGAATCGCCAATTGGAAACCCCGATGGGATCGTATCTTTACTACCGTTGGAGGAAGCGGGGAGCCTCGTTCTTATTTCCGGACTTTTTTAATCCTTCTTGCAGCCTATTTCGTCATAGATTATTTCTGGAAACGCAGAAGGAAGAAACGTGCTGGAAGCACCTGATATGACATTGTTCCGGAACCATGTGTTTCCGGAACGCATTGACTTCCGCAGCCACACCTACAGTAATACCTATGAAGCTCCTCCTCCATCCGGTTTACTTTCCTAATATATGCACCTTTGCTGCCATGTCAAGGCATCCCATTACCTGGGAAGTACATGACAACTACCAGAAACAGACTTTTCGCAACCGTTGTCATATCTGTACGGACCAGGGAAGGCACCTGCTCACAATCCCCATCAAACATGTCGGCGGAACGAGTGGGAGGCAGTTATACCGGGAGGTACGACTGGATAACAATTACCAATGGCAAAGCCTCCACTGGAAAACACTGCAAACAGCCTACAGAACTTCCCCGTTCTTTGAATATTATGAGGAGGAGCTTGCCCCTATGTTTGAATCCCGACATACCTTCCTGCTTGACTTTAACTTTAAAGCTATCGAATTAATTGGTCAATGTCTTAAAATCAGAATGTCTTATGAAACATCCGCAGCCTTTAAACTGGTAACGGATATAGAAGACGCCCGATGGCTGGTGAATGCGAAAATACCACACAACATGGAACAACCAGGCTATATTCAGGTTTTCGGGGACAGGCATGGTTTTGTAAAAAATGCCAGCATTCTGGACTTGTTATTCAATGTTGGGACACGATCTGCGAGTTATTTGGAATCCTTTCCATTGCCTTGGACAGATGCTTAGGTTTATCATCCATTACGGGATACATTTCCTGGTGCCGATAGCTATAGGATTTGGCTTTTTTAAGAGGCGACGGGTGGTCGTGACCCTGCTGCTTCTGGCCGGCATCCTTGTAGATGTGGACCATATGCTATCCACCCCGGTTTTTGATCCTGACCGCTGCAGTATTGGATTCCATCCACTACATAGCTATTGGGCTGTCAGTTTCTACCTCCTCCTCCTGATTTTCAGTAAGACGAGATTGGCAGGACTTGCCTTGCTTATCCATATAGTTGCCGATCTTGTGGATTGCTGGTTATTGTTGTGGAACGTGGATTGAGGCCATGATGGGGAAGTGATCAGACAGGGCTTCGCGGAATACCTCATGGGTCACCACCTGATAGGTAATATCTGTCAAGATAAAATCGATTCGGGCAGGGAAGTAATTGAAGTTATAAGTACTCCCATATCCTTTGCCTCTGGCCTCGAAAGTGTCCTGTAAACGATCTCCCTTAACAAGATGGTAGACATTGGAAAACTGGGTGTTATTAAAATCCCCGCAAACAATATTTTTATGCGCACTGTTACTGATGTGCAGGTTCAGTCGTTCCGCCTGCTGCTCCTGCCTTGAGAAGGACCTCCCAAGCCTTCTGAACAACCTGCCGGAAGGCTCTCCGGTGAGTGCATGATAATCCGGGGTAATACGAAGGGATTCCATATGTACGTTATACAGGCGCAGGGTGTCCTTGCCATACAGAATGTCCGCATAAATGGCATTGTTATAATTATTTAGAGAATTCAGAGTGCCTTTCTCTATGATTGGATATTTTGAAAAAATTGCCTTTACGGAGCTCCGTTCCCCGGGAACCATAGATTGAACGTACTGATAAGGATATTGCCGGAGTTCAGTGGCTCTGTCTTTTTCAAATTCCTGGAAACAAATGACGTCGGGATCCTTTTCACTGACAAAATTGATGATCTGATCTCCAAGAGCAGGATTATCGATCCAATTATATTTATTAAAAGCCCTGGTATTGAAACTCATGATGGTGAAGTCTTTTTTTTCCGGAACCGCGGCTGTATAATTGATTTTAAAAAAAGTTCCAAGAAAAAAGTAAGCAGCTGCCAAAGCGGTTAAAGAGATGACAAAAGCGCGTCTGGTCCTAAATGCCCAAAAAATGAGAAAGAAGAGATTGGCCAGAATAAGAAGCGGTACAGTGAGGCTGAGAAGTGATGCAATTGGAAATCTGGCCAGAGAGATATAGGGGAGGATACAGGTAATAAGCAACAACAGTGCAAAGAACAAATTTGTCAGCAACAGACCTTTACTGAAAAGAGTGTAACGTCCCACAGCTCAGTCCTCTTTCCCTGCCGTGAACAGGAAATCCTTCTCTGCGGTAGAAAGACTTTCATATCCGGATTTACTAATTTTATCAAGGATAGCATCAATTTTTCTCTGCCTGCTCTCTTTGTCATAGCTGACATTGGAAACCGTGGAGGTTTGCTTTTTTCGGTATACTGTTTTTAACGGGGCTTTCCTTTCACGCTTTTTGAAAATGTTCTCCAGCCCTTCAAGAAAACGTGTAAATCCTGCTCCGATATCCTTTCCCTGAAGTAATTGACGTGCATAGACGTATCCGAGCAAGGCACCGCCCAGATGTGCAAGATGACCGCCGGCATTACTGCCCTCCGGAATCTGAATCAGATCGACCACAACAAAGAAGGCACCAATGTACCAGAGTTTTACTGTAAAGAAGAATATGCGAACCTCCTGGTTGGGAATGTAGGCACAAATAAATATCAGTACAGAAGTTACTCCGGCTGATGCCCCTATCAGGGAGGTATTAATCCCAAGGAAGGCGGGAAATACATTATAGCTGAGAAGAAACAGCAACCCCCCGAAAATAACCCCCAGAAAATAGACATTTATAAATTTGGCAGGGCCAAAAAGATTGAGGAAAATCCTTGCTGAGAAATACAGCATCACCATATTCCAGAAAAGGTGCCAGATGGTTCCATGGAAGAATGAATACGTTACCAGAGCCCAGGGCTGTGATAGGAATGCGTAGAAGTCTTTTGGCAGCTCAAACCACTGTACAAAAGTATCCCTGGAAATTCCTAATAAAAAAGTAAGGAGGGCATTTAAAATAAAAACCAGCACATTCAGGGCGATGAGTTTCTCAGCGATGCTTAAACGTGCGTATTGATATTTCAGGTTTCCCGTGGTCATTTGTCCCATCGATTGCTGTTAAACTGACTCCCTTTCCAGTACCACATCATCAAAAAGCCAAAAAGTGCGCCTCCAACATGTGCGAAATGAGCTATACCGCTGCCAAATATTGAATACCCTGTTACTCCGGAGAATAAATCGAGTGCAATTAATACAGGGATAAAGAATTTAGCCTTGATCGGAATCGGTAAAAAGATAAGGAATAATTCCATATTGGGATAAGACATGCCAAAAGCGACGAGAATCCCATAAATAGCCCCTGAGGCTCCTACAGCCCTCCCATAATAGGCACTTGCGAAATTGTCAACGATATTGGCGGGAACCAGATCTTTTAATTTTTCCAGATCAATCCCGTTCACATGCCTGAGAGCCTCAAGGATTTGTGATTTTTGAAGTCCGGCATTCATCAGGGCTTCCATACCCGAATTAAAGTAATAGTAATTGACCCCGGTATGGATCAATGCGGCTCCGAGTCCGGCTGAAAAATAAAAGAAAAGGAACTTATTTTTTCCCCACATCTGTTCCAAAGGGGAACCAAAGGCCCAAAGAGCATACATATTAAAAAGAATATGAGCAAATCCCCCGTGCATGAACATGTGGGAGACTATCTGCCACCAGCGGAAATTGTCATGAAGAGGGAACCACAATGAAAACCATTGTTCCATTTGCTCGGCATAGAGATTTGTGGCAATGAAGAAGAGTATATTAATAATGAGCAAGTGCTTGATTGCGTCGGTTATTCTACCCATTCAATTAAATTTTTTAGCAATATCGCCTTCGGGGATGGTAATATAAATTGGCTTGTTAAACGGACTCAGTTCAGTTTCTTTACAGGCAAATAAATCATTTAAAAGTGCCATCTGCGAGGTGGTCTCCAGTAGATCCCCTGTTTTTATAGCCAGGGTTTTTGCCAAAGTTTTTGCAAGCAGATCGGACTGGGAAAATGATGCTCCCGGAACTTCCTGCTGATATTCGGAAATCAACCGATCAAGGACGATTCCTGCCTCGACCTCCGGAATCAATGCGGGCAGCCCTGTAATAGACAGCCATTCATCTTCCCGCTTGCCAAAGATAAATCCAAGGCTTGTCAGGTTGTCTTTCAGCTCCTCAAGAATATTCATTTCGGTCTTGCTAAAAGATAGTTTCAACGGAAACAATAATTGCTGGCTGATGGTTTCCCTTACAGTAATGATCCGCAGGAATTTTTCATAGAGCACCCTTTGATGTGCCCTGGCCTGATGAAGTACCAGTATTCCCGATTTAATAGTTGTCAGTATGAATTTCCGTCCCAGTTGAAAGGTGGTCACCATGTTCTCCTCCGGCTCAGCCTGCCCTTCAAAAATTGAACTGGCCATCGTTTCGGGTTCCACATTTCCGGCTGCTGATAGGTCACGATCTCCACCGAGGGATTGTAGCCCGAGGTACATATGCTCTAAGGCATGCTGTTGTCTTTTTTTTGAAACAGAAGCTGTATATGCATCGGCAGCACCGCTCTTAAAGGGATTGAATCCTGCGTCTACTGCAACCTGTGGCTGGCTGGCATCCCGATTTCGGAAGGCGTAGGGAGTATTTAGTAAAGGGTCCTGATCAAAATCGATTACAGGTGACACACTGAATTGACCCAGGCTGTGCTTGATGGTTGATCTCAGGATGGCGTAGAGGGTCTGTTCATCGTCAAACTTGATTTCAGTTTTAGAGGGGTGTATATTAATATCAATTGACGCCGGCGGGACTTCCAGATGCAAGAAATATCCGGGAAAATGATCTGCCCGGATCAAACCTTCATAAGCATTCAAAACAGCGTGATAGAGATACGGGCTTCTTATGAACCGGTTATTCACAAAAAAGAATTGCTCCCCTCTGCTTTTCTTTGAATATTCCGGCCTGCAAATAAAGCCTTCAATCTTCACTACCTGGGTATCCTCATGCACAGGTACGAGCTTATCATTCGTTTTACCGCCGAATAAATGTACAATACGCTTTCGAAAATTACTCGCTGGCAAATGAGCAATCTCCGAGCCGTTACTGTAAAAATGTAAACTAACGGAGGGGTGAGCAAGGGCGATACGATGAAATTCATCAGTAATATGGCGGAGCTCAACCTGATTCGACTTAAGAAAATTTCGCCGGGCTGGAATATTAAAAAACAAATGTTTTACAGCAATGGAAGTCCCTTGTACGCCAGCGGTTACTTCCTGGGAGATCAGGCTGCTACCTTCTATTTTAATCAGGGATCCCACAATCGAGCTCGCAGGCCGCGTTTGCATCTCTACGTGGGCTATAGCCGCAATCGAAGCAAGGGCCTCTCCCCTGAAACCTTTGGTATGCAGACTGAAAAGATCCTCAGCATTTCGGATTTTTGAGGTGGCATGACGCTCAAAACTGAGCCTGGCATCTGTCGGGCTCATACCGGTGCCATTATCTACCACCTGTATGAGGGTTTTTCCTCCGTCTTTTACAATAAGTTTTACCGTGGAAGCCTCCGCATCGATAGCATTTTCAAGAAGTTCTTTTACGACGGAAGCAGGACGTTGTACTACTTCTCCGGCAGCTATCTGATTGGCAACATGATCTGGCAATAGGTGAATGATGTCGGCCATTAGCGCTTGAAGAATATGGATAGGTCAAAATCAATTATAAAAAGGAAAATGAAAAGCAGAATGGCCGTAATGATGAATAATCTGATAGTCAGGTAACGATCCCCTTTTCTTTGGGAATCAGCCATCGCACCGCTAAATCTCGATTTAAGATCGCCCTGTGACATTACATTCCTAAATTTAGACAATTTTTGTTCTATCTTAAACGGATTGACCTTTCCCTGACCCTCATAATAACGGGGGGAATAACTGAACTTTTTATTCTTATGTAATTTTGTAAATTTTCCCATAACCCTGTGGTTTCAAAGTTACTTAAAATCAAAAAAGGTGCCGAAGTATACTTGCCAAAAATTGTTAACAGTGAAGACGCATGGAACGGTTCGTCCATAACAACCTGTTGTTTCAATAAAAAAAGATTTGGCCTATTGGATAACTACAGGGTAGCCATCTGTATTGCCGCGATTGCGGCCTCTGTCCCTTTATTTCCGTGTATGCCCCCACTTCTTGCTCTGGCCTGCTCCGCAGTGTTATCTGTAAGAACGCAAAAGATTACCGGGATATCCAGATGGACATTCAGATCCATGATCCCCTGAGAGGTGGCGCTACAGATATAGTGGAAATGATCAGTTTCACCTTTGATTACACTTCCAATGGCTATTACCGCATCCACTTTTTCCTTGCGTATCAGTTTCTTACATCCATAAACGAGCTCAAAGCTGCCGGGTACTTTATAGCGTATAATGTTGGAAGTGCTGGCTCCGCAATCTAAAAGTGCAGAATAAGCGCCCTGGAAAAGGGCTTCTGTGATCTCGCCGTTCCATTCAGCTACAACGATTCCAAACCTGAGTTTTGCGGCTGAAGGGACTGCTGCCTTGTCATATTCAGATAAGTTTTTTACAGCTGTAGCCATATCACTTTCCGGTTTTCACCATCCCTATATAAACATCGATCGTTTGAGCCTCTTCCGAATCCGGAAATTCCTCTTTTATCCGCTGGAAGGAAGTCAGGGCCTCCTGTTTTCTGTTAAGTTCCATAGCGATTACACCGGACTTAAACAGAAATCTTGGAGTTGTATAATTATTTGTATTGTGGTTTATGGCCTTTTCATAGTAACCAAGGGCCTCTGCCGGCTGCCCTAGTTGCGCAAAACTATCGCCAATACCACCCAGGGCAAGAGGGCCTGTGATGGCTTCATCTGTAGAAAACTGGTCCAGATACCGGATGGCCTCATCATACTTTTGCATATTGAGATAGGCCATTCCTGCAGCGTATGCTGCCAGGTTGGCCGACTTTGTTCCCTGATATTCGTCAATGATATCCAGGAAACCATATTTACCTTCTGCCCCGTTAAGGGCAAGATTATAAAGCGAATCACTTTCCACGGTATTTTCCAGAGCTTGCTCAAAATATTGCTGAGGATAAAACATTTCATTCGCGGCATTTTCTTCTTTTGGTTTAAGAATAAATTGCCTGTAAGCAAGGTACCCGAGAATGACCACCGCGACCACCACAATGGCTCCCAGTATGTAATTCTGATTTCTGGCTACCCATTGCTCCGATCTGGAAGCACCTTCATCAAGGGTGCTGAAAACCTCTGCGGTTGTGCTGTTGGGATCGTCAGATCTCTTTCCTTCCGCGCCGGATTTAGCTTTAAAACCCCGCTTTTTATATGTTGCCATTGTTGATTTTATTCGTCGCGCAAAAATAGAGGTTTTATCCAAAACCAAGGGGTATTTATTCGTAATTTTTCGATATTTTGCACCGCCCATTGCCATCTTCAAATTCGGCCCTGCATGTTTCTCAAGAAACTCTCACTGATCAATTACAAGAATTTTCAATCCCGGGATTTTGACTTCGACCGGAAAATAAATTGCTTTGTAGGTGACAACGGCGTAGGAAAAACCAATATTCTGGATGCCATTTACCACCTATCTTTTGGAAAGGGATATTTTAATCCGATGAGTATCCAGAACATCAGACACCCAGCCGATTTTTTTATGATAGAAGGGCATTTTGAGCACCGCGACCGTGAAGAAAAAATTGTATGCAGCCTGAAACGAGGTTTTAAGAAGGTGATCAAACGAAATGGAAAACCCTATGACCGGTTATCGGATCACATAGGCTTGCTACCTCTTGTGATCATCTCCCCTTCTGACCGGGACCTCATCATTGAGGGAAGCGAAACCCGGCGAAAATTTATGGACGGTGTCATAAGCCAGTCCAATCCGGAATACCTTCAAAAGCTTATCAACTATAATAAAATTCTTGCGCAACGCAATGCGTTGTTGAAATATTTTGTGGTGAACCAAACGTATAATGTCACTACTTTGGCAGTTTACAATGAGCAGTTGGCAGGACTCGGGGGGTTCATTCATCAAAAAAGAATGAAGTTTATTGAGTCGTTCATCCCTGTTTTTCAGGAACAGTACCTTGCGATCTCAGGCGGTACGGAGGAAGTGCTGTTGAATTACGAAAGTCAGCTATCTGATAGCCCCTTCCTCCCATTACTTGAAAACAATCTGGTGAAGGATCGAATGCTTCAATACACGACTTCCGGGATCCACAAAGACGATCTCCAATTTGAAATTTCGGGACATCCGATTAAAAAATTCGGTAGCCAGGGGCAGCAAAAAACCTATTTAATAGCCTTGAAATTTGCCCAATTTCACCTGCTTAAAAAGCAGACGGGAACGACACCCATCCTGCTTCTTGATGATATATTTGATAAACTCGATGAACACAGGGTAAGCCACATTATTGGAGTGGTGGATGATGCCGCTTTTGGTCAGATTTTTATCAGCGATACCCATGCAGATCGAACGGAAAATGTAGTTAAATCCATTCATCAGTCCTATAAAATCTTTAAATTGTAGTATGAAAATAAATGGGTTGATTGTCTTTTTAATGATCATGCATGGATGTTCCCGGGGACCTGAGAAAACAGAACTCGATATCCTGAATGGCTATTGGGAGATCGAAAAGGTTCACTTTCCGGATGGGCGGAAAAAAGAATTCAGCCTGAATAACACCATAGACCATTTTTATATTAAAGACATGGCAGGCTCCCGGAGAAAGGTAAGACCAAGGCTGCAGGGATCTTTTGACTCTGCCAATGATGCCGAATATTTTATCGTTTCCCAGGAAAATGGCAGCCTGATTATGAAGTACACCAACAAGCTCAGTTCCTGGAAAGAAAAAATACTGAAGATCGGAAAAAATCAATTTTCAGTGATTAATGAGGAGGAGATCACATATTTTTATAAGCGTTTCGAACCACATAAGATACAACCATGAGTAGCAGGAAAAAAAACGATCAGAGCCTTGGGGAAGCTCTTGGTGAGTTTATAACCGCCAATAAACTGCAAAAGGGTATTGACAAAGTAAATGTGAAGGATGCCTGGCAAAAATTGATGGGAAACGGTGTGAATACCTACACCACGGCAGTAGATCTCCGAAACGAGACATTATTTATTTCTCTTTCTTCCTCAGTACTAAGAGAGGAACTCAGTCATGGTAAATCAAAAATTATCACCCTTCTGAATGAAGAACTGGGAAAAGATATTATCAAAAAAATAGTTCTCAGATAAGGATTCAAGCGCTAACTTATCAATCGCTGGGCGTCTGGTAAAATATCCCATAAGTCGGATATTCAACAAGTGAAAAGCGGAGCAGGCCACCTTTACTTCTAGCCGTAAATTTCCCGGCCTGCAAAATGAAATGCGCCTTCCAGTGCGGCGTTTTCATCGCTGTCTGACCCATGGACCGCATTTTCCCCTATATCCCGGGCATACAGTTTCCGGATGGTACCTTCTGCCGCCTCCGCCGGATTCGTCGCCCCTATGAGTGCCCTGAAATCTTCAACCGCATTTTCTTTGTGCAGGATGGCAGAAACAATTGGGCCTCTGGTCATAAATTCGACAAGTTCACCAAAAAAAGCACGATCCTTGTGAATGTCATAAAATTCCCTGGCATCCCTTCTGCTCAACTGCGTATATTTTAGAGCTATGATCTTAAATCCGGCCGCAGTGATCTTTTCGAGAATCGCGCCTATGTGGCCATTCTCAACAGCATCCGGTTTGATCATAGTAAATGTTCTGTTTCCCGTCATTTAATTAAAAATTTTGTGCAAAAATACATTTTCTAACTTCAACCCGCAAAATTATTGAATACATGGAGTGGCCTAAAAAATATGTGATTATGATTTCCTCCCAATGCATTTTGGGTCTTTCATCATACTGATTTGCTCACAGGCTGGCGTGCATTTAACTCAGATGATACCCGGGGCAAGGCCTGCGCCTCTTCCAATACTGATTTTTCCTGCCTGTTCCTTTCAGTCGCCGGTTTACCTCAAACAAGTGTACCTTCTCCGCTCACATTTGGTATCCAAAATCGTTTCCCGGATACATGGCTAAATGATAATATTGTATATTTGCGCGCATGAATTCAGAGGATGTCAAGGCCTTAAAATCGCTGTTGGACGAAAGGCAGAAAATAGTCATAGTACCACATAAAAATCCGGATGGGGACGCCATAGGCGCCACCCTGGCATTAAATCATTATCTGAATGATACCGGACATGAAGCTGTGGTTATCACCCCCAATGATTTTCCCAAATTCCTAAAATGGATGCCAGGGCATCGTGATATTGTAAATTTTGAGAAAGAAAACAGCCGTGCCCTTGATTTGCTTGAGAGTGCCACACTTTTTTTTACTCTGGATTTTAATCAGCTTAGCCGGACTGGACATATGCAGTCAATTTTGGAAAATGCTGCGACGCCGGTAGTCATGATCGATCATCACCAGGAACCTGCAGATTATGCCACAATTCAATTTTCTGATACTTCCATGAGTTCTACGTGTGAAATGGTATACACTCTGATTGAAGAGTTGGGCCTGCCGCATCATATTACGCCTGATATCGCCAGCTGCATCTACGCCGGAATCCTTACGGATACGGGATCCTTTAAGTATGCATCTACCAGCAGCAGAACACACAGGGTTGTGGCCGACCTTATTGACAAAGGAGTAAAGAACACGGAAATTCATCATAACATATACGATTCGAACAGCCCTGACCGGATAAAGTTACTGGGTTGCGCGCTCGCCAATCTTGTGGTGCTGCCAGAGTACAATGCGGCCTATACCACCCTTAACCAGGATGAGTTGGATGCCCATAATTACAAAAAAGGGGATACAGAGGGATTTGTGAATTATGCACTAACGTTAAATGACGTCAGACTGGCCGCAATATTTATCGAGAACAGGGAGGAAGGAATAATCAAAATATCTTTCCGATCACAGGGCGATTTTTCTGTCAATGACCTGGCAAGAGATTTTTTTGAAGGGGGTGGGCACACCAATGCCGCGGGTGGTAAAAGTGATCGCTCTCTTGCACAGACAATTGCCTACTTTATAGCATTATTAGATAATTATAAAACGGTATTAAATAAATGAGATGGTCTTATTTCCTATGTCTGATCCTTATGACAGCAATAGGCTGTGAAGGCCCTGAACCGAGGAAACCGGTTAAAGTGCGTACAGGTAGCTTCATAAAGGAATCCGTTGAACGGAATAAAAAACTATTGGCACTGGAGGAAGAGAAAATTCGCGGGATCATCGCGGGTGACTCCGTACAAACCTATGAAACATCACCTACCGGCTCATGGTATTATTATATAAATAAAATTGAAGATCCCGCCCCCAAACCTGAGGAGAAAGACCTGGTAATCATGAATTACGCACTTCTACATCTGAATAATGATACTATTTATTCTGAAAAGGAAGTAGGACAGCTCAGATACAGGGTAGATCAGCAGGAATTATTTCCTGGTTTGAGGAATGGAGTGAAAATGCTCAAAGCAGGAGAAACAGCCGTCTTCCTATTTCCATCTGCACTTGCTTTTGGATATCACGGAGACAATGATAAAATAGGACCCAATGTGCCGCTCAAAGCCGTGGTGACCCTGTATGAAATTGAGAAACAAAAAGATAGTATTCTAAATTAATTTGAATTTTATGAAAAGAACATCGATTGGTATTTTCCTGGTTATGGCATTTATTTTTAGTTGTAAATCAAGCAAATACGCCGATCTGGGCGACGGAATTTTCGCCGACATACAGACCAATAAAGGAGATATCATTCTGACCCTTGAATATGAAAAAACACCGGTGACGGTGGCAAATTTCATTTCGCTGGCAGAGGGCACCAATCCCTTTGTAAGTGAGCAGTTTAAGGAAAAAAAGTTTTATGACGGACTAATTTTTCACCGGGTTATGAAGGACTTCATGATTCAGGGTGGAGATCCCCTGTCATCGGGCTTTGGGAATCCGGGGTACAAGTTTAAGGATGAATTTAACGACTCTCTTCGGCATGACAAACCCGGGATGCTGTCTATGGCCAACGGAGGCCCTGACATGAACGGAAGTCAATTCTTTATTACCCATAAAGAAGCGCCATTTCTCAACGGGAGACATTCTGTTTTCGGGGAGGTAGTTTACGGGATGGAGGTAGTTGATTCCATCGCAAATGTTGAAACTTCCCAGGAAAGCGACCGGAAGGACAAGCCGCTTGAGGATATTGTTATTAAAACCATCGAGATCGTCAGGGTAGGGAAAACGGCCAAACAATTTGATGCGCCCCAAATTATGACGGACTATTTTGAGGAGGAAAAAGGAAAGTTGGCGGCCATTGAAAAAAATAAGGCGGAATTCGCTCAGGAAATTGCCAGGCAACCACTTGAAGCTGATTCATTGCCCTCAGGACTTAAAATAGTTACCCTGTCCGCAGGTCAGGGCGACAAACCACGGATCGGCCAGAAAGTACTGGTTAATTATGCCGGCTGGCTGGCTGACGGAACTCTTTTTGATACCAGTGTAAAAGAGGTGGCTGAAAAATTTGGAAAGTTTGCTGAAATCAATAAAATGCACGGTGGGCAATTCTCACCCGCTCCTATGGACTACAGTCCGGAATCCCGACTAATAACAGGCTTCAGAGAAGGTCTGATGACCATGAAAGTCGGAGATAAAATACGGCTTTTTATCCCTCCTCATCTCGGATATGGATCGCAGGGCGGGGGGCCGATTCCCCCGGACGCTGACCTGATATTTGACCTCGAGATCGTGGGTATTACCGAGTGATCATGTGAAGAGCAGTAAAATAAGATGATATGATAAAGGCCGGAAGCAATTGCTTCCGGCCTTTCATTTAAATTTAAATGTGAAGTACGCTGTCGGCCGTGGATTACAATGAGGTTGATACCACACCTTTTCCAGCTCCACCTTACTCATCCTTCTACTGTCAAGGGCTTCCGTTAATAACCTGTGATTTCCTTTATTTTAGTAAAAAAGCTTCTTTTCCTTTCTGAATTGATGCTCCAATCCACAGGTACGGATTGATATCCGGCCTCAAAGTTTTCTCCCTGCCTTCTATAGTCAAAGAAACCCCAGGAAACGTAGGATCGGACGGCTGATACCAAATTATTGTCCGGCGAATCAAAATTATAATGATCGTCCTCGTTTACAAGGATCGGTTTTCTGGTATACCCTGACGTATTTCTGGTTTCCTTAATCAGGTCAGTCATACTTGATGGCTGCCGCAGACCATTCCCATGAAGTAATACATAGTCCGAAACAGAAATGACACTGCTATTCGGTGCAATTCCACCACTAAAACTGGTGCTCACAGGTAAGTTTCTACCCACTGATCCGGCTTGCTTTACCCGGGTAATTAATTCATGAACCCGATCAGGTCCCAGGATATCATGGTCATAATCGTAATTACATTCGTTATTTATTTCCACCAGAATGTTCTGATAATTCCGCTCTATGATCCATTGGGTTATATTATCAACCGCGCGGATGACTGCCGTCTCATCTTCCAGCAGCTCGTCCTGTCCGAAATAGAAATAGCCCAATATGACAATCATGTGCAGTTCATCAGCCTTATTCAGCACACGTTCCAGTCGATCCATATAGGCAGGCCTTAATTCGCCTTTCTCATCAAAGGCAGAATTGATCCAGCCCTTGTCATTACCATAGCCTGTGGGGCTGCCCCCCTGGAGGTTCAGTGTGAAAGCCAGTAATCCGTGGGCTTTCCAATCATCCATGGCAGCCACAAAATCATTGGTATTCCTGTTGGCATCCCATTTCCTGCCGTCAGGATATACAAAGAGTTTAGATGTTTCCGCATTAAGATCATCAAAAATACCCTGCACCATTCTCGAATTCATAAGCAAACCTTCAATATTGGCACCATTCCAGCTCCTGCCTTCATAGGTAGGTCTTCCATTTATATAGAATTTGTCATTCATGATTGAAACAATAGTTTGAGAAGGGGAAACTAATTCGGCAAGGCTGTCATTCTCTTTGACTTCGGGTTCCGGAGGCACCGTATCCAGTGCTACCGTTTCTGTTGTATCCGGGGCATCCGACACCGGTGCACTTTCTTTTGTGGGAATGAGTTGCTCTGTTTCTTTGGAACAGGACGTAATAACGGCGCCTGTTATTAAAAATGACGCGACAATAGTGGCTAAGAACATCAATTTATTTTTCATACTTGGGGAAATAAGAAAATTAATTATTAATAAATAAAAATTTAGGGCATTCGCGCCATGAAGGCGAATGTCTGTTATGTATTTCTGTATGGTCAGGTGGTTTAAAAAGATACATGAGGATTGCTCCACATGCCAAAATGAAGTTGCAAAACTACTATCAATAAAAAGGTTAACCTTTAAAAATATCTTAAAATCAGGATATTAACGAAATTTTAGTATTTATTTCCGCAGGATTAGTGGTCCGGTATCATGAGTGTAACTTCTCAATCAGGTTGGCTACAAGTGCGGTCCAGCCGGTTTGGTGGGATGCACCCATGCCTCTTCCGTCCTCTGCATGAAAGTATTCGTAAAACAAAATCAGCTCCCGGAAATGCTCTTTCACATAGGCCTGACTGTGCTGTCTATGAACCGGGCGCTGACCTTCACCATCTTTCAGGAAAATGCCAATTAGTCTTTGACAAAGCACAGTACTGATCTCCTTCATCTGCAACAAGTTTTCACTGCCTGAAGGACAAGCGAATTTCAGAGAATCCCCGAAATAGGCATCATATTCCCTAAAGGCATCTATAAAGAGATAGTTCATGGGAAACCAGATAGGGCCTCTCCAATTGGAATTTCCGCCAAATAGTGCGGTGGTAGATTCTGCTGGTTCGTAATCAATGCAATAATCCATCCCTTCAATTGAAATGGTATAAGGATTGCTGTGAATTTTACTGAGCGAGCGGATCCCGAAAGGAGACAAAAATTCTTCTTCCTTCAAAAGATTGTTCATCAGTATCTGCAACCTTTTTTTGGGCACCAGGGATAACAGCACATCCCTCTCCGGATCATACTCTTCCATTACCTGATACTTGCCGGTCTCAATTCGATGTTTCCGAAACCATTCCACACTTCGCCGAAATCTTGGCAGTTTGTCCAGATACTCCTTCCTGATATTCAGTACAGCACAAAGTGATAACATCCCGGAGATGGAGCGTACTTTAATGGGAATGGATTGCCCATCCGGTAAAATCAGGGTATCATAAAAAAAGCCCTCCATCTCGTCCCATGATCCACGGGAGCTCAGGCTGATCTGATTTAGGGCCTCAGCAATAAATACGAAGTGTCCGAAATACTTCATGGCCATATCCTCAAAACTCGCATCCTTAAGGGAGATTTCAAGGGCCATCTCCAGCATGTTGAGGCAATACAACGCCATCCAGGAAGTACCATCGACCTGCTCAAGTATTCCGTTACCCGGAATCCCATTGCTGCGATCAAATACGCCGATGTTATCGAGGCCCAGAAATCCCCCTTCAAAAACATTGTTATCAAAGCTGTCTTCCCTGTTGACCCACCACGTAAAATTGAGTGTCAGCTTATTAAACATTCTTTTCAGAAATCTGAGATCGCCGGTCCCTGTCATTTTCTTATCGCGCTGATATACCTGCAGCGTTGCCCAGGCCTGTACGGGTGGGTTAACATCGCTAAAAGACCATTCATATGCCGGAATCTGACCATTTGGAGCCATATACCATTCCTTGGTAAATAACAACAACTGGTTCTTAGCGAATGTAGGGTCAATCATAGCCAGGCTTACGCAATGAAACGCCGAATCCCATGCAGCAAACCACGGATATTCCCATTTATCGGGCATCGCCAGAATATCATGTATCCTGAGCGTTTTCCAGCCACTGTTGCGTCCCTGCATTCTTTGGAAGGGAGGGGGGGGCTCATTGGGATCTCCTTTCAGCCATTGTTCCACTTCATAGTTATAATATTGCTTTGACCATAGAAGCCCGGCAAACGCCTGTTTCTGTATTGGTTTGAGGTCCTCAGGATAGGTCGCAAGCAGGTTCTGATAATAAGTTTCCGATTCCTGCCTCCGCTGTTTTACGACATCGTCGAATTCCTTAGCCAACGGGGCGGGGTGGTCATGAAGCGAAAGTCTGAGACGGATACTTTTTTCTTCTCCGGGAGCCAGCGACAAAGCATATAACGGTGCACATTTGGTTCCACTACCTTTTTCGGTAGCAGCCGTATAATCATCATGGATGACCGCATGATGAAAAAGATCTTTTTTATAAGGATGATCGTTTGGACTGTTAAATATCCGATCCGTATTTGTTTCGTTTTCGGTGAAAAGAAGCTGTGAGGGAGGATCAAAATAAAACAGGTAATTTCCCACATACGAATGCGCTACAGAAACGCGCAAGCCACCTTCCCCATCTTGCTTTTGCAGTATTGGTTGCTCCGGCATTCCTATGAAACTCCATAAATTTCTGAACCACAGCGTAGGTAATACTTTGATCTGCGCCTCTTCACCGCTCCGATTGGTAACGGTGATCATGATCAGCATGTCTTCTGCATCCGCCTTGGCATATTCCGTGACAACATCAAAATAGGCATTGTTGTCGAAAAGTCCGGTATCCAGCAATTCAAATTCCGCATCCTCTTTTCCTCTTTGCTTGTTCTCCGCTAGCAGTTGCGCATAGGGAAATTCATTCTGAGGGTACTTATACAAGTGCTTCATGTAAGAGTGCGATGGTGTATTCTCCAGATAATAATAGAGTTCCTTCACATCCTCACCATGATTGCCTTCAGGACCTGAAAGTCCGAAAAGCCGCTCTTTTAGGATCGGATCTTTCCCGTTCCAGAGGCTGATTCCAAAGCAGATATTACAATACCTGTCAGATATCCCTGCCAAACCATCTTCTCCCCAGCGATAAGTCCGACTCCTCGCGTGATCATGGGGGAAATACTGCCACGCCGTTCCATCCGCACTATAATCTTCCCTGACCGTACCCCACTGGCGTTCACTTAAATAGGGACCCCATCTGAGCCAATCCCTCTTTTTTTCATAATGCTCATCTATCCGTCCCAGCTCAGCATTTTTATTTTCTTTGCCCATACTGATTATCCGTTGGTGGTAAATCCGGGATAGCAGGTCATACCCCCGTCAACAAAAATGGTGGTTCCATTGATATACTCCGATTCATCAGATGCCAGCCAGGCCGCTGCCCGGCCAATATCATCAGGTATGCCTATCCGTTTGTAAGGGATCAATTTGTTCAGTTTTTCCAAGGCTTCCCCGGTATTCCAGGCATCCTTGTTTATCGCAGTTTTAATGGCGCCGGGGGCAATGCTGTTACATCGCACCTTCATTGGAGCGTATTCCTGGCAAATACTCTCCATCAACATAACAAGCGCTCCTTTGGATGCAGCGTAGTTGGCATGGCCAGCCCATGGAATGATCTGATGCACCGAACTCATATGTATAATTTTCCCCAGCGATTTTGAAACCTTCGGCCGCATTCCCCGTTTAATAAATTCTCTGATAGCCTCTCTGGCACACAAAAACTGCCCAGTGAGGTTGACATCAATTACGAGCTGCCAGTCCTTCAGTTTCATTTCGTGCAGGGAAGCATCCCGTTGCAGGCCTGCGTTAGGAATACATATATCAATGGTTCCGAAATGAGAAATTGTTTTTTGAAACATTGATAAAACCTGATCTTCCTTACTCACATCACATTGGATGGCAATCGCATCCCCCAAATCGTTATCAATACTTATTTTATGAGCGGTGTCCTCTGCGGCTTCAGGGTTCGAATTATAATTGACAACCACGTTGGCACCTTCTCTTCCAAGAGCGAGGGCGACGGCTTGTCCGATTCCCGAACTGGCACCGGTAATCAGTGCCGTTTGCCCCGCAAGCCTTTTGCTGTTTTTATGCATATTCTGTCACTTTTTTAAAATTTTATGCGGTCATAGTTGCCTTCCTGAATGAGGCCGCGTACTTCCTACATTATTAATTTTTTTCCGAGATCAATTTACTCTGTTTTTCCGGATTGCAGAAACCGGTTAAGTCGGTCACTGGCCGATTCGTGTCAACCTACAAGTGTTAAAGTAGGAGCCCTGCCTTACAATAATCCTTTCGGATTTTTTCTGTTAAAGGGCCGAATAATAAGTCCGAGAGGGCGGTCATAATTCAGATAATTGACGAACCAGTCAATAAAGGCCATAAGTTTATTCCTATATCCTACAAGGGCAAAAATATGAAGCAGCATCCAAAGGATCCAGGCAAAAGTACCCTGAAATTTGTAATTGGGGAGATCGACTACTGCCTTCTGGCGGCCAATAGTTGCCATCACCCCTTTGTCCTTATAGCTGAAGGGTTTCATCGGTTTGTTCCTGATCAGAGCCAGTAAATTTCCTGCAAGGTGCCTTCCCTGCTGTTGGGCTACAGGAGCCAGCATGGGCAAACCTTGCGGATGTTCATCCGTGATATGAGCGGCCACATCTCCGATCGCAAAGATCTGAGGAATCCCTTCGACCTGATTGAATTCATTGATCCGGATTCTGTCTCCTCCTGCCATACAGCTGGAAGGGAGGTTACCGATGGGTGCCCCTTTAACGCCGGCAGTCCAAATCACCGTATCCGTGAGAAAAGTGGATCCATCTGCCAGCGTAATATTGTCACCGTCGTATCCGGTAACCCTCGAATTGAGGAATACATTCACTCCAAGGTCCTGAAGATATTCAAGACTTTTTGCAGATGCTTCTTCTGACATGTTATTGAGTAATCTGGAAGGAGATTGATACAGGTTGATATGCATTCTCGAGAGATCAAGTTCCGGAAAGTCCTTTGGAAGCACAAAGCGCTTCATTTCCGCAAGGGCACCTGCCAGTTCCAATCCCGCGGGACCACCTCCCACAATGGCTATATTTACGATCTCTTCAAGCGTTTCCCTACCGTAATTGGATAAGGCCTTTTCGAGATTTTGAAAAACATAACTGCGTAGATTCAGTGCATCAGGAATAGATTTGAGGGAGAGAAGCTGGGATTTAACAGGTTCAAAATTGTAATAATTGTTTTGACTTCCGGTGGCTATGATAAGGTAATCAAATTTGAAGACCCCAACAGAGGTCAGCAACGATCGCTGATCTTCCCCAAGCGTAAAAACCTCACCCATCCGAAAAGTAATATTTGCGGCTGCCCTGAATATACGACGCACAGGATAGGCAATGCTACCCGGTTCAAGACCACCGGTGGCCACCTGATACATCAGAGGCTGAAAATTGTGATAATTGTTCTGGTCCAACACCAGTACATCCACCGGCTTACCACTAAGGCATTTTGCAATAGCAATGCCCCCGAAGCCTCCTCCGATAATAATAATTTTTGGTTTCCTGTGCATAACCCTCGTAAAAAATGAATAAAATAATATTTATGGCATCGCCGAAAAATAATTCCCTATATTTTAAGCCAACCTTACTCCGATAAATAACGGTATTCCACTTCCTCACGCTTCGCTGAATATAATAATTACAGCCAGATTCACAAACGTCCTTTCATGGAACCACGCATACCGAAGTCCAGTGTGCAAGGTACGGAACTTCCTGCTGCGGCCTTGCGTCCAAAGCTGCCCAGACCTGTAGTGTACCTTATGTGTTCATAATCCCTAAGGGCCGTATTTCAGAAGGCATTGCAGGAAGTCCCAGAATTTAACTACAGAGGCGATGCTCGCGCGTTCCTGCGGTGAATGTGCGCCAAGAATGGTAGGCCCGATACTGATCATATCCATATCCGGATAGGTTCCCTTCAGAATGCCACATTCCAGTCCCGCATGGCATGCCTGCACCCGGGGGCGGGACCCGAACATCCTGGAATAATGATCTGCCGCGATACCAAGGATAAATGAATCAGGGTCCGGATCCCATCCTGGATAATTACCTCCAAAGACGACCTTGCATCCTGCCATTTCCAAAATTTTCTTTAATTTATTCGCAAGTTCCATTTTACCGGTAGTCACGGAAGAGCGGGTGAGACAATTGATGGTCAGCTTTCCTGCAACTGCCTCAACCCTCGCAAGATTATTGGATGTTTCAACAAGTCCGGGAACTTTGCTGCTCATGTTCGTAACCCCATGGTGGATCCCCTCAATAGCTTCCAATATCCGATTGTTCATTTCCGGACTCATGACATACTCGACCTTTTCCGCTTCTGCGACGGAAATAATCAGGCTGGGTTCGCGATGCTTCCATTCCTGTGTGAGTCTCAGCTTTTCAGCGCCGAGTTTTTCCTCCAGTAAATGCCGCTTCGATTCACGGACGGACACTGTTGCAATACTTTCACGAGGTATGGCATTACGAAGCCCTCCCCCGTCAATCGACGCGATTCGGAGATCTGTAGACGCTGCCGATCTCTGAAGGAGAATGTTCATAATTTTATTCGCATTTCCCAATCCCAAATGAATATCCATCCCACTGTGTCCCCCCTTTAACCCACGCACAGAAATGGTGTAGAAAACCATCCCTTCTTGTGATTTATCTTCCTTGTAGGTAAGGGTTGCGGTAATATCAATTCCCCCGGCACATCCGATATCTATTTCATTGTCGTTTTCAGTATCCAGATTCAGGAGGATGCGCCCTTTCAGAAAATCAGGCGTCACGCCCATGACTCCTGTCATTCCTGTTTCTTCGTCTACAGTGAAAAGCGCTTCCAGTGGTGGATGAGGAAGGTCTGTACTCTCCAGTAACGCGAGTATTGCTGACACCCCAAGTCCGTTGTCCGCACCCAGGGTAGTACCTATTGCGGTTACCCAATCCCCTTCTACCGTCATCCTGATGCCCTCTGTGGGAAAGTCAAAAAGAGTTTCTGCATTTTTCTGGTGAACCATGTCCAGATGCGATTGGAGGATGATGATTTTCCGGTCCTCCATTCCGGAAGTCCCCGGTTTACGGATAAGGACATTTCCTGCACTATCCACCAAAGTG
>JBGTMS010000011.1:0-2045 GCA_041743425.1 Zeaxanthinibacter sp.
TCAGGAAGGCGAAAATGAACTCATTGCCATCGGCGATACCGAAGACGGAAATACAGTTACAGACACGCTCAACGTAAACTACCGCTTTACAAAGAACAACGTGGCCAAGGCCCTGACCCTTTCTTCCGAAAAAATGGAAAACGGAAACTATCTGGTGACCGCCATAGCTATTGATAAAAACGGACTCCGTTGCCTTGACTATGAAGAACGCGTCTATTTTCAGTGCCTAGAAGGTGGAGAAACCAAAAAAAATCAAGGTACCCCAACTGGGACGGAAGCCATACAAATGGCCAACGGCAAGGCGTCAATCGAAGTGATGCCCGATGAAATGGATAGCCCGTTAAAGGTTACAGTGCTTAATCAAAGTTTTAAGGGGACATTTTTGACGATTGAAAAGTAGTAAGTTCTCTCGATAGGAGCCATTTCAATTCGGCAAGTTTAACCAGTCTACCTTAATTCAGCTGTCGCTAGACCAGTTTTCAAAGAATTAATATAACACATGAAAAACATCTTCCCTTTACTCCTCCTACTTTTCTTCGCTGGCTGCAAAGACACCCCAAAAGCCATCGATAAGACCTTTTTCTCCCAAGAAAAAGCACGGGTACTCCAAAAAGCCGAAGAATACATAGATTTAAATCCGATAACAGTCACGGCAACGATCAGCGAACGCAGTAACGGTGGCATCCACGATTTTTATTCGGAAGGGGATTACTGGTGGCCCGATCCTGAAAATCCCGAGGCCTCCTATATCCGGAAAGACGGAATGACGAATCCGGATAATTTTACGGCGCACCGGGAAGCTATGATCCGTTTGAGCCAAATTTCAGGGGCACTGGCATCTGCATATCTCGTTTCCGGTGATGAAAAATATGTGAAAGCCCTCCTCCCCCACTTAAAAGCCTGGTTCATTGACGAGGCCACCCTTATGAACCCCAACCTGCTGTATGGGCAGGCGATTATGGGCAGGGTGACCGGCAGGGGCATCGGTATCATAGACACCATTCATTTAATGGAAGTTGCCAAGGCCATTGCGGCCATTGAAAAGTCCAAAGCCGCTCCGGAATCCGATATCAAAACCGTAAAACTGTGGTTTGCCAGTTATCTTGATTGGTTCTTTACCCATGAGTACGGTATTGCAGAACGGGATAACGGTAACAACCACAGCGTATGTTGGGCATTGCAGGCCTCCGTTTTTGCAAATCTCATTGGCAACGAAGACGTTACGGCCTATACCAGACATATGTTCAAGACCGTTCTTCTGCCCGAACAAATGGCCGAAAACGGTAGTTTTCCGTTGGAATTGGAGCGGACAAAACCTTACGGGTATTCTCTTTTTACTTTGGATGCCATGACCGCAATCGCCCAAGAGCTTTCGACTCCTGATGACAACCTATTCACCTTCCGTACGCCCGAAGGAAAAGGTATCGAAAAGGGACTCGCATTTCTGTATCCCTTTGTAAAGGATAAAAGCACTTGGCCCTACAAAGAAGACGTCATGTTTTGGGAGGAATGGCCCGTAAAACATTCCTCATTTCTCTTTGGAGGTCTAGCGCTGCAAAACGAAGCCTATCTCGACCTTTGGAAATCCCTGGATGCCGATTACGACACTCCCGAAGTCGTTCGCAATATGCCCATTCGCTATCCGCTGCTTTGGGTGAAGTAAATTGAGCGAACCTATTTCTTCAAATACACGTTTTACGGCTTGTGAAGGCTTGGCGTTTAAAGAGTCCGGTATCATGTTCGTAAAAGATGTATTTTATTGGTACATTAGGGCTATGTAATGAAGAACTCGTCTTGGGTTCAAAACGAGAACACTCACTTAAATATAGAGCGTATGCTACCTAAAATAAATCCTACCGAGACTTCGGCATGGAAAGCCTTGACCGCACATTATGCAGAAATGAAGGGAATTCGGATGAAAGATCTTTTCGCCGACCATCCCGAACGCTTTGACCAAATGTCTCTGATCTTTAAAGACCTGCTATTTGATTATTCTAAAAACAGGGTTACCGATGAGACGATGAAGCTCTTATTTGAACTGGCGG
>JBGTMS010000012.1:0-14134 GCA_041743425.1 Zeaxanthinibacter sp.
TCGCTGATGGTGTGATGCGGACTTCTGAACGGTCGCTGGCTCATCAGGCCCATGTTTCTGATCTTACCCACCACACTATGTATCTTGGTTGTTTCCAGGGCTTCACTGAGCGTCATCGGTGGCAGGATGGATGGCAACCGCTTGGCTAGCATGGTTTTGCCAGCTCCTGGCGGACCGATCAGGATGATATTGTGGCCTCCGGCCGCTGCAATTTCCATACACCTCTTTATACTTTCCTGCCCTTTGACATCCGAGAAATCAAATTCAGGGAATTCCAGTGATTTCTGAAATTCGGCCCGGACATCCAGCGTGGTTCTTTCCAGGGAAATGCCCTTATCAAAAAAATCAATCACTTTTTTGATGTTATCCACCCCGTAAACAGTAAGGTCCTGCACAATGGCGGCCTCTCTGGCATTTTTTATGGGGAGTATAAATCCTTCAAAGCCTTCTGCTTTGGCCTGAATGGCGATAGGTAATGCCCCTTTGATGGGTTGCAGACTGCCATCAAGAGATAATTCGCCCATGATGATGTAACGGTCGAGTCGATCCGATTTTATCTGCCCTGAAGCAGTCAATATGCCCAGTGCCAGTGTCAGATCATAGGCGGATCCCTCCTTTCGCAGATCGGCCGGCGCCAGATTCAGGGTGATCTTCTTACCCGGAATTTTATAACCATTGTTTTTCAGAGCAGCAGCGATTCTGAAATTACTCTCTTTGATAGCATTATCAGGCAGTCCCACCAGATGGTAGCCCACTCCGAAATCTACATTTACTTCTGCCGTAATGGTGGTAGCTTCAACACCAAATACCGCACTGCCATACACTTTCGTTAGCATGAATCAATTTATTAATATCTGTCTGGAGAGGGATTCCCGGAGTGCAGGGGCTTTGAAAATTCAATGCTAATCAAAAATTGCCACCCGGTAATCTGACAGCGCCCGGTAAATATGAGGTGAGGTCCTGAAATCTACTTTCAGGAAAGAGAAAACAGTTCGGAGTATATCCTTAGATAGGATTTCATTTCGGAACAGGCAAAAAGATGAGCTGGGTTTCCGCAGTGGTCCGGATCTCCTTTTCATTCATCATCATTTTACGGAATTTACCCTGCCGGTACAGGACCGCCTGATCTTCATAATGGGAACTAAATGGATTTCCTGATTGCCCGGTAGGCAGAATACTGAGGCTGTTCTCAAGATCGGCATAATCGATCACCCTTCTAGTGGACGGCCCTGAGCTCACTTCATACTGCCCTGACCCCAAATAATCAAAGGACATGTTATTAATTACCTCACGACTACCTTCAACAGGAAAAGGCCCGACATTAAAGAAAGATCTTAAGCTGGCAATACTTCCAATGGGATGCCGGTGTTCCAGGGTATGTACCTGATCCCACGTCCATTTTTCCTGATCTTCCCCCAGTTCCCTGGTAAGGGCCGCTACCGCCTCAATAAAAGAATTGTTAACAACCTCCTTCTTGCCTTCCACTTTTCCCACAGTGCCCCTATGATCCCACCAAATCGATTGGGTTTTCCTGGCCATGGGTGCTATAAGTTCCTTATGAAAGTGAGTCATCAGAAACTGTGCAAAGCGTTCCTCTCCCAATTCATCAGAAAAGGTTCCTTTTAAGAAGAAATACATCCATCGATGGAAAACGGTAGCGGCTACGCTTTCCAATGGATAGTCACCCTTCCACGAGGTAAGTATGTCCAAGACTTTTGCCTGTTGATCTGTCAGCGTGTTGACATCGATTAGCGTGGCCAGGTCCGAAACAATCGAGGCATTAACGGTAGAGGTCATATCGACTAACATCTTTGAAGTGGATTCTGTATCCCAGTCATTTTTACCGGAAAGTAATTGAATAATCCTATCTGCCCTGTTTTCCGGTAGATAATAACCCGGATAGAGGGTTCCGGCAACAGAATCGGGTTGACTATTGGCAGAAAAGACAAATTGCACGGGGGGATTGATAGCATGGGGGTTCTCCGAAAAGTCGAGGTAGCGGACAGGTTCGTTTTCCGATCCTGAGCCCTCAAGGATGAATCTCGTATCCGTACTGTCCGGCATCAGGTATAATTTTGCCGCAGCCCACCATGCTATGTTACCCTGCGCATCGCCATACATCATATTCAGACCTGGCGCCGCAATGGAGGATATCGCCGTCCGGAACTGAGACCAGTCTTGGGCATGGCTTATCCCATACAAGGCTTCCATCACCTTATTTTCCGATTTGGTGTAAGTCCAAGACATACTTATTGGTCGCGACGCGCTCAGCAGTTCCAAAAGGTCATTCATCACAGGTCCATGTCTTGATTTCCTATATGAAAATGAAACAGGCTTCTCTCCTTTTACCAGAATCGTTCTGGTCTTATACTCAAAGGGCTTCCAGCTTTCCTCCGTCAGATACATGCTTGTGTCGGAAGGATGGAGCTCCTCATAATAAAAATCGATGTCGTCATTCTCAAACATGGTGATCCCATATGCGAGGTTGCGGTCATGACCCAACAGCGGAAAAGGAATTCCCGCCAGATGGTAGCCGTATTTTTCATAGCCCGGACTGTTCAAATGTGCTTCATACCAGACCGAAGGTTGTGCAAAACCGATATGAGGATCATTAGAAAGGATCACTTTCCCGCTCCTGGTTTTGCCCGGTCCTATAACCCAGCTATTGCTTCCTATAAACTGTGGTACAGGAATTTTGGAAAGGTTGGAATGAGTAAGCGCGGTCAGATCACCGGCCTGTTCTACGGCGGAATTAGTTTTATTTCTCATTTTCCCGGTCAGGCCCTTCGCAGAGATACCCAAATCAGTCAGATATTCGGCCCCCAGTGTATCACGCAGGTGGGTGAGCAAGGGATCCGTTTTTTGCGCCATGGCAAAACTGTATCCCATGTAACCGATCGAATTCAGGATATCACGGAGACTGAACGAGCGTTTTTCAATGCCCGTAAGATAGAATTCTATGGGTGTTGGTCCTTCATCCACAAATTGATTGATACCATCCAGGTAGGCCTGTGAAATTTGGAGCATGGGCGCTTTCTGATCCATATTCGCCAGGGTTTGAGAAGTTGCGTCGTCAATCCCCAGTGCAAGGAACATTTTGTCCGTGCCAATCAGGTCCTTTCCAAAAACCTCCGCCAATCCACCGGCCGCCACACGGCGCAAAAGTTCCATTTGCCAAAGTCGGTCCTGCGCATGTACATAACCAAGGGCTCTGAAAGTGTCTTCCTCAGAGTTTCCATAAATATGAGGTATCCCATATATGTCATAGAACACCTCAACCTTTCCGGAAAGTCCTTTCAGGTCTTTTTCTCCCTCGTAATCCGGCTTCATCCTTTGAACGAAAAAAAATCCGGCGATAACAAGGACGAGGAGCAGGAAAAATAAAGCAAGAAAGACCTTTTTAATTATATTCATAACCCTGTATTCTTATTGGATATGTCACCTCTATTAAGGAATTTACGGTTGACCGCATATGCTGAAAGGAGGGTAACTGCAAATGGCAATAGCTGCACCGCCAACCTGCTCAGAGCGGGCAACGACTGAAATATTCCTAAATAAAGATACGCAGTTTATATTGGAAGCGTGGCTGATTATTTAAGCACGGCCTGGGGAGATCCCCTGTACTTGTTCAGGCCACTGAGAAGCCATTCCCTATACTCATCACTTCCCGCATTCTGAATGGCCCCATTAAGCAATTCAAGTTCAGGAGACAAAAGAATATAATAGGGTTGTGATACCGCGCCGAAATTGAGTGCCTGAAAGGTTCCCCATTTTTGGCCAACCGTGGTAATCTCCTTTACGCGCCCCGAAGGCATCTGATAGTTGAACTGTTCCGCTAATGGCAAGTTTTTTCGATCATCTACATAGAGCGAGATGAGAATGTAATCGTCCTTGAGGATGGGATAGATGTCCGGTTCGCTCCAAACATTCTCCTCCATCTTGCGGCAATTGACACACGCCCATCCTGTAAAGTCAAGCAGAATCGGCTTCCCAGACTCCCTGGCGTACGCAAGTCCCTTCTCAAAATCCTTAAAGCAATCAATACCCAGGGGACAATCGCTTTTTTGCTTCAGAATACTATAAAAGTCCGGAGGCGGAAAGCCACTCAATAACTTGAGATGTGTCACCTTGAACAGACCCAGGACAAGATAGAGTGTAAATAAGGCCGCGAACACAGCTGCTGCTTTCCGGAAACGCGATGTGATCACAGGACCCCGCCACCAGGAGGATGGAATGCCAAAGAGATAAAGGGTCAAAAGCAGGGACAGGATGATCCAGGCTCCCAGAAATATCTCCCTTTTAAACAAACCCCAGTTCCCAACCAGGTCAGCATTGGAAAGAAATTTCAACGCGAGGGCGAGTTCAATGAACCCCAGACAGACTTTAACCGTTGTCATCCATTCCCCGGACTTGGGCAATGAATTTAACCACGCCGGGAACATTGCGAACAGGCCGAATGGCAGTGCGAGAGCGACACCAAAACCCAGCATCCCCGCGGACAAATTAGTGGCTACGTCGCCTTCTGCCAGGGTCGTACTCCCCAAAAGACCTCCCAGAATAGGACCGGTACAGGAGAAGGATACGATGGCCAGGGTAAGCGCCATAAAAAATATACCCGGTAATCCTCCCACACGCGTAGAAGCGGCATCCAATTTATTGGCCCATGAATTCGGAAGCGTCAGTTCATAGTAGCCGAAGAAGGAAAAAGCGAAGATTAAAAAAATCAGAAAAAAGAAAATATTCACCCAGATGTTTGTCGCTATAGTATTCAGAATCTGAGAGTCAACGGACTCGAACAGGTGAAATGGGAGGCTTAGCAAAAAATAAATCACAACAATAAAGAACCCATACATAAGTGCGTTTGCCAGTCCCCTCGATTTGTATTGGGAATGTTTTGTAAAAAAAGCAACAGTGAGCGGAATCATTGGAAATACACAGGGGGTAAGCAAAGCGATAAGCCCTCCAAGAAAACCAAGTGCGAAGATCATCCATAAGCTGGATTCACTTCCGGGAACATCATCAAACCCGGTCTTTAGGAGTTCCGTATTTCTCAGCTCCAGTTTTAACCGCTTTCCAAGTAATGCACTCTTTTCGTCAACCTCAGTTCCCGGAACCACCGCTGCACTCCCATCCAGAACAAAAACAAAGGTTTCGTCTTTCGGTATGCATACTTCTTTGCACACCTGATAAAATAATTCCACTGTTACCTGAGTAACTTCCGGCTGCAGGAGTTTTATTTTCTGAGTAAAGATGGCTTCCTTCTTAAAAAAAGTTTCGTCCACTTCAAAGATATCATTGTACTCAGTAATAGTTTTACTTTCCAGGGTCGGGCCCTGAAGTTCATAATCTTCTCCTGCCTTTTTATAGGTGAAAAAACTTGGAAGGGATCCGCCCTCTGCGGTATGTTGAGAATACACATGCCATCCGGCAAGAATTTCACCTTTAAGCAACAAGGTAACCTCGCCATCCGCTCCTTTAAGAATCTCCTGCGTCCAGGTCACAGGTTCGTCCTCAAATTGCCCAAGGCAAGTAAGTGTCGATAGGAATATAAGTAAGCATTGAATGTAATGCTTCATTCTAGTATTGTTACCATTAAAATTTGCCGGGTATTCTCTGTGACCCTGAACCTATGATCAGCCCTGTGACCAATGATCCATACAATCTCATCTCCTGAACAGAGTATCCACTGATCCTCTTTGGAAAGTTTATCAAATTTCTCATCCTTGAAAAACTTGGAAACTTTTTTTTTCCCATTCATTCCAAGGGGATAAAAATAGTCTCCTTTTTTCCATTTCCTGACGACCATCTCCTTGTTTAACGTTTCTTTATCAGCATATAGTATGCCGGGCGCGGCGTGCTTCATCCGTTCAACCGTCTCTATTTTCAGTTCTATCGGAAGATCCGATGAGAGATCTGTCAGTGAAAACGGATACGACTTTGACTGTTCCTCCTTCAATTCCATCAAAAGCAAAGTATCTCTGTCCTTTACCAGTCTGTGGCTACCGGAAACTAATTCTTTTCCACTCATTGTCGTCAACAGCCTGACAACGTCCTCCCATTCCCGGAAACCATACTCCCTGAACAAAGCATAGATGTATGGCTTCAGAGGATGTAATTCCTTTAGGGGGGCCACATCTATTTCTATGTATCCCTTTTTAACTCTGAACAAATGGCTTTTTAATAAAGCGATATGGACCGCAAGTATGTCACTATTCCCTTTGAGGTATTCGGAGGTTTTAATGAAGTTCCGTATAAAGGCGGGGTGAAGTTCTTTTAATTTAGGGACAATGTCATGTCTGATCCTGTTACGCAGGTATTTTTTTTCGTTATTACTACTGTCTTGACGCCACGAAAATCCTTTGCTTAGCGCATATCCCAGAATATCATCGCTGGAAAAGCGGAGCAAAGGCCGGGCCACTCCTGCGGAATTCTCAGGGATACCAAGAAGTCCGTCAATCCCTGTGCCTCTTGAAAGATTGATCACAAAAGTTTCCAGAGCATCATCAGCGTGGTGCGCGGTGACCAATATTTCCATTCCGTTCTCAGACATCAACTCCCTGAACCAGGTATATCGCAGCTCTCTGGCAACCATCTGGACGGATCCCTTTTTATTTTTTATATCCAGCACTGGATCAAACTGCTTCAAATGGATCTTTTTATTCAACTGTTCTGCAAGCCCCACAACAAACTTTTCATCCACATTGCTTTCCTCTCCCCGTAGATGAAAATTACAGTGAGCCATCTCAAAATCAAGATTGAGCGAATTGCACAAATGTGTAAGGACTACACTGTCGATACCACCGCTACAAGCCAGCAGGAATGGGGACGCTAGCAATTCAGGAAAATTTCCGGTCAGATGTTCATTGAATTCGGTCAGCATGGGATAAAGGTAAAAATAAAAGCCCTCCTATCCGTAGCATACCCCGGCAAACTGCATTATCCGACATTGTATGAGATCTATTGAAATTACCACGTTTAGTGTCCTTCCAGAACTTCCCGCATCGCCCTCGCTTTTAACAGGCATTCATCATATTCCATTTCCGGAACTGATCGGGCTGTAATGGCACTTCCTACAGAAAAGGAGACAAACCTCCTGGCTTCATTATAAAGAATGCTCCGTATGACGACATTGAAATCAAAATCATTATCCGGCGTGATGTAGCCCAGAGCGCCACTATAAGCGCCTCTTTTGGTCATCTCATATTCCTCGATGATTTTCAAGGCGGAAAATTTAGGGGCCCCCGTCATACTTCCCATAGGAAAAGTCTCCCGCAATAGTTGTATAGGGTTTTTATCGACGGCTACCCTGGCGCTCACGGTAGAAACAAGTTGATGCACCTGTTTATAGGTCTTGATCCTGCAGAGGTCATTTACCTGAACACTCCCCCGGACAGCGCTTTTGGACAGATCATTTCGTACCAGGTCCACGATCATGATATTCTCCGCACGTTCCTTGGGACTATGCATTAATGCAAGCCTGTAACGTGCATCAGCTTTTTTAAGTTGAGATCTTTTAGCTGTGCCTTTAATAGGTTGGGAGAGCAGCAGTCCGCCGATTTTTTTGAGGAACCGTTCAGGAGAGGCGGAAAGTAAATAAAATTGGTCCAGTTTTAAAAAAGCGGCAAAAGGTGTCTGGGAAATTGTATTGAGGCGCTTGTAAGTTTTTAAGGGATCTATCCGGGTATTTTCTAAGAAGAATTCCTGACAGAAATTGGCTTCATAAATATTTCCCCGGTGAATATGTTCAAGAATGGCCTGTACTCTGGAATGATAGGCCTCCCTGGGCATACGCATCCGCAACCGGGAATCCTGCTCCCTCCTATGTCCTAGCACTCCCTCCTTCCCCCCTTCCAATTTCATAATACTATGAAAATCACTGTTTATTTCCGAGCTAAAATCAATCAGATAAATGAATTCTGCCCGGTTACCGGTGATCCTTATCACTTTTTTAGGTTGAAAAAAGCAGAGGTCGGGGAAACCCAGACCATCCGTATTATGGGAGGTCAGAGGTTCCAGATCATTTTTCATATCATACCCGATGTAGCCAAAAAGCCAATCCGTTGTTTTTTGATGGTATTCCTCCAGTGCCCGGAACCCACCTGAATGATTCACAACCAAAGAAGTCACTGCATCTACCGCCAGGAGAAAATCCAGCGAACCATAGGGGTCCTGATGGCCATTACTGTCCAACCATACCACTTCGTTATATCCGGAGGTCCATGCCAAAAGCCGGTGTTTGAATCCTGCCTTGTCAGTCAGTTGAAAGGATTGGTGTGTGCGCAATTTAGGCTATTTCGGAGAGAAATTTATCCAGAGCTGCCCGATGTTCCGCAGCCAGAGATTCATTAAGTATTCCCTTATCCGGGTCAAAATTCTCCTTAAAGGATGGAAGGGAAAAAGTAGCTACCACAGTTCCTCCAAATCGGGGTATGAGGTCATTGATTACACTGAGTGACGAGGCACCGCCCCCGGCACCCGGTGAAGTGGACATAAGAAGTATTTTGTTATTCATAAGAAATTTGCGGTCAAGCCGTGAAAGCCAGTCAATCAGGTTCTTAAAATACGCGGATGGATTTCTGTTGTTCTCGTTAACGGAAATAATAAGCCCATCCGCCTGTTCTATCTCATCTCTGAGTTCTGACAGGGAATTAGAAAAGCCCCGTTCCCGTTCATGATCGGCGCTGTACATCGGGAAGGGGTAATGCGTCATGTTCAGAAGCTGAATTTTATGCTCCTGCACCAGTGATGCCGTATAACTGACTAATTTAAAGTTGATTGAAGTGGACGAATTACTTCCGGCGAATGCCAATACTGCAGCCATACCATCTAAATTGTGTAACGAAAATACCGCAATTAGTGGGTATTTGCGACTATTTTGTATAATTTTGCACTTCGAAAGATCCAAAGTAACTGTCGCACAAGTATATAGAGGGGGGAAGCTACCCAAATACGTATATATTGGAAGGTAGTTGTTTATTCAGCAGGCTTGGGTCTGTTCCCGGTCAATAGTAACAAAGGTGGAAGGAAAACAAGTCAGGTTATTTTTTATTGATGCCATGAGGGCATGGGCGATCCTGATGATGCTTCAAGGGCATTTTGTGGATGGCCTTCTCGACATGGCCTTCAGGGACCCTGAAAACATTGGGTTCCAGATATGGAAATATTTCCGGGGGATTACCGCTCCTGTCTTCTTTACAGTTTCAGGATTTATTTTTACTTTTCTGCTTGTTAGGCAGGCTTCCGCTGGATTAGAAAATCCAAGGATCTCCAAAGGAATTAAAAGAGGACTTCAGCTTATATTCCTTGGCTATCTGTTACGGATGAATTTCTTTGGCCTATTAAAGGGTGAAGTTTACGGCTCCTTTTACTTCGTAGATGTACTCCATTGTATCGGACTTTCCATTCTTGGTATCATAGGTATTTATCAGCTCACCAGAAACAGCAGGAAATGGCTATTCCCATCCGTATTGCTTACAATTACCGGGGTTCTTTTTCTGTTTGAACCATTTTATAAGACCTGGAACTTTGATTTCCTTCCCTATGCCATTGCCAACTATTTCACTAAAACCAATGGCTCTGTTTTTACGATCATTCCCTGGATGGGATATACAGCATTCGGTGGGTTTCTGGCCTTCGTTTTTAACAGGTTTAAATCACATAAATTCCTTTATCCCACGGCCATCAGTATGGCATCCCTGCTGGGACTTGCCCTTGTTTTCTTGTCGTCGGATTTCTTTATGACGCTGTTTAAATGGACAGGGATTTCACTATTTTCTAATATTTATTTCAATAATTACCTCTTTATCAGGCTGGGAGATGTTCTTGTGGTTTTTGCCATCTTTATGCTACTGCGGTCCTACCTGAACAGGCCTTTACTATTGCGACTGGGACAAAATACATTGTCCATATATGTAATTCATTTCATGATTCTCTACGGAAGTTTTACAGGAATCGGATTATATTACTATCTCAGTTTTTCCCTGAATCCACTATTTGTCATTCCCGGGGCAATACTTTTCATGGTACTATGTTCCTACCTTTCTCTTAGGTATGAAGCCAGAGAGGTGGCTATCAAAGGCGCCGTGGCTGGGATTCCCAAACTTCTTTTGGAGAAAACGGATCCGGCCGTCCAGCTGCTGCAGAAATCTGCAAAAGCCGTCATTGTGCGGATGATGCGAATTTTAGGAATGGCAAAGAATTAGTTCCATCACCTTTACCCTCCGGTATTTAACAAATGATCATCAGGTGTCGGCCAATGTGGATATAATTATCCGAAATCCCATCCACAAAAAAGGCCACAAAGCTGTGAACTATATCCCCTTAAAAGGGCAGGCAGGGAACTGACACTAAGTGGCATCAAATATGCATGGCTCTGTTGTCTGTGGCTGCCAATGCGGCTTCCCTGACCGCTTCCGCATAGGTTGGATGGGCATGGCTCATTCTTGCAATATCTTCAGCGGAAGCACGAAATTCCATGGCTACGACCGCTTCAGCGATCAGGTCTGCCACCCGTGCCCCTATCATATGAATTCCCAGGACTTCATCTGTCTCCTTATCTGCCAGGATTTTTACAAATCCATCGGTATCCATACTGGCACGTGCCCGGCCCAGAGCCCTCATCGGAAACTGGCCGGCCTTATATGCAATTCCGGCCTCTTTGAGCTCTTCCTCCGTTTTTCCTACTGCGGCCACTTCCGGCCACGTGTAAACAACCCCCGGGATCAGATTATAATTAATATGAGGTTTCTGGCCGGCCAGTAATTCTGCAACCATGGTTCCTTCCTCCTCCGCTTTGTGCGCTAGCATCGCGCCGCGAATGACGTCTCCTATGGCATAAATGTTGGAGGTGGCCGTCTGCAAATGATCATTTACCTCAATGCGCCCCTGCCTATCCGTCTTCACCCCTGCTGCTTCGGCCTTCAGGCCGTCCGAATAGGGCTTTCTCCCAACAGAAACCAGGCAGTAATCCCCTTTAATTTCCAATGCCTCTCCTTTTGGGGTATCGGCCTTTATGACAACCTCGTTCCCTTTTCTTTCCACTGAAGTCACTTTATGGGAAACATAAAATTTGATCTTTTGCTTCTTCAATACCTTCATTAATTCTTTGGAAAGCGATCCATCCATGCCGGGAATGATCCTGTCCATATATTCCAATACAGTTACTTCAGAACCAAGCCTCCGATATACCTGTCCCAGTTCCAGACCTATCACTCCGCCTCCGATCACGATCAGATGTTTGGGAATTTCCTTCAGGGTAAGGGCCTCGGTAGAGGTAATGATTCTTTCTTTATCAATTTTGATAAATGGCAGGCTGGCAGGTTTTGATCCGGTTGCAATAATGGTATATTTTGCTTCTATGCCGGTTTGTTTCCCGTCCGAACTATTAATATCAATATGGGTCTTGTCCCTGAATGACCCGGATCCTGTAAAGACCTCAATTTTGTTCTTATCCATTAAAAACTGAATTCCTTTTGTGGTCTGATCCACCACCGACTGTTTCCTGGCGATCATTTGCTTGAGATTTACCCTGACTTCACCCGGAATGTCGATTCCGTGTTCCTGAAAATGCTCTATGGCTTCCTGATAGTGGTGACTCGAATCCAGTAAGGCTTTGGAGGGGATGCAGCCTACATTAAGGCACGTTCCCCCAAGCGTAGGGTACTTCTCTATGATTGCGGTTTTCATTCCCAGCTGCGCACAGCGAATTGCTGCCACATAGCCACCTGGACCGGAGCCAATAATGGCTACATCAAATGAACTCATACGTACTATTATTTAAAAGCGTAAAATGAAAATGAAGCTGAAATTGCATGTGATCCTGTAAAATTACGAATGTTTTGTGTATGAGCAAGGAAAAGCAGAGATCCATCCGCACGAATCGCTCCATCCCCGTCGCGCTGACGGGCATACCAGACTAAGTGTCCAGCCAAATTTTCGTGGAATGCCGGAATTGCCGGCGCCCATTTGCAAAATCACACTAAAATCGTAATATTACCGGCAAACTAATCAATAACCCATGGGGCTGAAAAAATCGGAGGAGTACAGGAAGGATGAGCACATCGTAGAAAACCGGGAACTTACGATATGGGAAGCCCTTATTCCCGTCGTGGCTTTGGTGGGGATGCTGGCTTATAATGTTTTTGTTTTCGGGGATAGCGCAACCAGTGGTTCCAATCAATTTATCCTCCTCATGGGCGGGGCAGTGGCGGCCGTGGTCGGCTTCACCAATAAAATCTCCTTTAAGAAAATGCTGGCTGAAGTAGAAGAAAATGTAAAATCAACTACAGGGGCGCTTCTAATTTTATTAATGGTGGGAGCTCTTGCCGGGACCTGGATGGTTAGCGGCATTATTCCGGCCATGATCTATTACGGACTCCAGATTTTAAATCCGACCATCTTTCTGGCCGCCTGCGTGGTCATCTGTTCTATTATATCCATGGCCACCGGGAGTAGCTGGACCACTTCGGCTACGGTAGGCATCGCCCTTATAGGCATTGGAGAGGCCCTGGGTATCTCTCTTGGAATGACAGCAGGAGCCGTTCTTTCCGGGGCGTATTTCGGCGATAAAATGTCGCCTCTGAGTGATACTACCAACCTCGCCCCGGCCATGGCAGGTGGCGAATTGTTTTCGCATATCCGTTATATGACACTGACTACCATCCCTACCATTACGGTCACTTTGCTGGTCTTTATCATTCTGGGTTTAAATCTCGAAACAACGGGCATTGCGGATACTGAAAGTATTCTCCGTTCCATTGAAGCCACCTTTGACATCAGCGGCTGGTTGTTCCTGGTACCACTCGCGGTTATCCTTCTTATTATAAAGAAGGCGCCTCCATTGCTCGCACTCCTGATCGGCACCCTCCTTGGTGCCCTCTTTGCGCTTTTATTTCAGCCTGGCATTGTGGCTGGCATTACCGGATCGGAGACGCTCACTTTTCAATCCGGATATCGGGGTATCCTGACAGCTATAACTGTAAAAACAGCCGTAGCCACGGATAACCCCGCATTAAATGACCTTTTTTCATCCAAGGGTATGAACGGCATGCTAAGTACCATATGGCTTATCCTGTGTGCCATGGTTTTTGGAGGCGTTATGGACGGGATTGGCGCATTATCGCGTATTACTCAATCGCTGCTTTCAATTGCCAAAACCACCTTTGGTCTCTTTGCAAGCACCGTGGGAAGTTGTATCGCATTGAACCTGACTGCGTCGGATCAGTATCTGGCCATAGTGGTTCCGGGTAAAATGTTCGCCAAGGCCTACCGGGACAGAGGGCTGGCTCCGGAGAACCTGAGCAGGACCCTGGAGGATTCCGGAACCGTTACTTCCGTCCTCATACCGTGGAATACCTGCGGAGCTTACCATAGTGGTGTTTTAGGCGTCGGTGTTGGCTCCTATTTTATCTATGCGATCTTCAACTTGCTCAGCCCGATAACGACTTTGATATTTGCGGCATTCAGCATAAAGATCAAGCAACTGACCACGGCTGAACGCAGTAATTAACGGATCATCATCCAAAGAAATAATAGATATTTGAAGGGCTGCAATCCCACCGGCAGAACAAATAGTTTCTCTTTCCGTGGAAAAATGTTTGCCGGTCATTCTCCTGACCATACCAAATTTCTTTTTGGTATCAAAGGGTTCAGGCTGATTTATATTTTATAATTTCGCAGCAAGAAAAATACGCATGGCAACAGTAATATTAGGTGGCAACCCGACCCATACTCTTGGATCCTTGCCGGAAGTTGGCAGTAATGCCCCGGCCTTTACCCTGACCAAATCCGATCTCACTACGGTGACACTTGCTGACTACAAGGGGAAAAGACTTGTACTCAATATATTTCCAAGTATAGATACCAGGGTATGAGACCTATCTGGACGTCAGTTTAATAACAGAGCAGCTACTCTTGATAATACGGAAGTCCTTTGTATTTCCAGGGATTTGCCGTTTGCCCAGGCCAGATTCTGCGGTGCGGAAGGAATCGATAAAGTCATCATGCTTTCCGACTTCAGGGATGGCAATTTTGGAAAGAATTACCAGGTGAGCTTTGTGGACGGTAAATTTTTGGGTTTGCTGGCCCGAAGCGTGGTGGTAATTGATGAGGATGGCATTATCGTGCACACGGAAAT
>JBGTMS010000013.1:0-6359 GCA_041743425.1 Zeaxanthinibacter sp.
CTGAGTAAGTACTTCTATGGGCCATGCATTGGTACTTCCTTTCCTGCCTTGTGTTTTTGTACCTCTGTCCATGATGTTCTTTTCAACATCGGGGCGGCTGGGCATAAACATGGCCGTAAGCGCACGTCCTACTACCGGCACATCATCGTGTACCAGTTTCCAGTTGCCTTCATACTGGTTGGTATAGCCTTCGTTTTTCAGCACGGTCCAGGCATCATCAATGGCTATTATTTTTGCTCTTTCCAGCAACTCATCAGGAATTTTGGGACGCCCATCCGGAAATCGTTCTCCTTCCCACTTAGAGGTAAGGAAAATAAGCTCTTCTTTAGGAATGGTTTGCGCAAATAAGGCAACCGAAGAGTAAAGATTATAGAAAAATACAAACAGTAAGGCGACTTTATACTTCATTTTCTATTATTAAGTTCTACATGTGATTAGATCCCGCTACAATTTGACCGGACATTAAGTAAAAATGATTAACTTAATACATATATCAAAACCAAAAAGTAAAAATGATAAGAGGTGTATATCTAGGTCAAAAGTCAATGGAATAATAAAAAAAACTACAGTCATCCTTCAACAACCGATTGATTCTCTTTTCCGTTAATATGTTCAATTCAATTTACATGCGAAATTTTTTCTCCATAAGGAGCCAGTTGCTAGGTTTAATTACTGCGTTGCTCATATTGATGCAAAGTTTTGTTGCCACAGGTCTGCCAGCTTTGCATCCTGAAGTCAAAAAACCGGAAGTAAAAAAGGAAATTACTTCAAAAGTCAATTATGTAGAAGTAGTAGCCCGCATTTCCGTCCCGTTGTTTTTTTTCTACTGGATTTCAAAAACCTTCGTTGTAAACATCCCTGATATCAGGTTTGATAATTGTATTGCTCTTTTTGTTCCTCCTCATTCCTTTAGCACTTTCTATATATTCACCAGTGTGCATGCCCCCTAGCATTCACTGAGCAAACATGTTCCTACACCTATAGGATCATTGTCTTTTCCCTATCTGTTTTTCAAATCATATACAAGCAGTATTCCTTTCTGACAAGGGTAATACATAAATACTATTCCTATGAAATTGTCTTTTTCTATTATCTTATCTATCGTACTGCCAGTGGCTGGTATGTGGACTGCCTGTCATACTTCTACCTCAGACGATCAGCGGGCCCGTCTGGAAAAGCTTAAGGCAGAGCATGCCAAACTGACCCAGGAAATTCAGCAGCTTGAAGCTGCCCAGGGTATACAAAATCCGGATACGACAACAGCCAAGGCTAAAGAAGTAGAAGTGATTACCCTGACCCCCAAAGCATTTGAATACTATGTACAAACCCAAGGATTCATTGAAGTGGAAGATAATATCCAGGTAAGCGCTCGGTCGGCGGGAGTCATTACCCGCGTACTGGTTCAGGAAGGGGAAATAGTATCTAAAGGTCAAACTTTGGCCCAGATTGATAATTCGCTGATCCTTCAGAATATTGAAGAAGCCAAGACATCGCTGGAGCTGGCTACCACGGTGGCTGAACGGCAGGGCAAACTGTGGGAAAGAAAAATTGGTACAGAAGTACAGTACTTACAGGCAAAAAATAGCAAAGAAAGCCTGGAAAAGCGAGTGGCCACCCTCTATACACAAAATGAGATGACCGTTATCAAAGCTCCGATCAGCGGTACAGTGGATGAAGTAAATATCAAGGAAGGGGAAAATATAGCGCCAGGCATGCCCTCTTTCCGGGTAATCAATAAGGATGAAATGAAGGTAACCGCCGATGTATCCGAAGTGTACATCAGTAACATCGCTAAAGGGGATAAGGTAATCGTCAGTATTTCGGATTTACAAAAGGTCATGGAAGCACAGGTAACCTTTGTGGGCAATCACATCAATCCCTTGTCCCGGACGTTTGCTATTGAAGTGGAATTGCCCTCCCTGCCCGAACTGCATCCGAATATGGCAGCCGTCATCAAAGTTGTCTTCCACAAGGAACCTTCGGCCATCGTGGTACCCGTCAATGTGGTGCAGGAGGTGAGTGGTGAGAAAATCGTGTATGTGACAGAGGTGAAGGGAGAGAAAACACTGGCGCGCAAAAAAACAGTGGAGATTTCGGACGTCTACGATAATCAGGTGCAGGTTACCTCTGGACTTAACCCGGGCGACAAAGTCATCACCACAGGTTTTCAGGGCTTGAGTGATGGCGAAATCATCCGGCTTTAAAATTATTTTTTTCTGTCTTTTTATCTCTCAACTTGTATGGAAGATACCAATAAAGAATTCAGGCCTACCAGCTGGGCCATCGATAATAAGATGAGCATTTACATTGCTACCATCATTGTGATGGTGGCAGGCATGATCTCTTATATCAATATGCCTAAAGAACAATTTCCTGAAGTAGTATTTCCGCAGATTTATGTGGCTACCGTGTATCCGGGTACTTCTCCTGCTGATATGGAAAGCCTGGTGACCAAACACCTGGAAAAAGAGGTGAAATCGATTTCCGGGGTTAAGAAGATTTCCAGTAACTCTATCCAGGATTTCTCTAACCTGATTATTGAATTTGACACCGATGTAGATGTTACCGAAGCCAAAAGGGAGGTGCAGGATGCGGTAGATAGGGCCATGCCCGATCTGCCCAATGACCTTCCCGACGACCCCCAGGTGATGGACATTGATATTTCTGAAGTCCCCATCATGAACCTGAATATTTCCGGCGACTATGACCTGGAAACGCTGAAAGAATATGCCGATCAGATGCTGGATAAAATCGAGACGCTGAAAGAAATCCGGAGAGTGGACATTGTAGGCGCCCTGGAGCGGGAAGTGCAGATCAATGTGGATATGTTCAGGGCAGCCCTGGCAGGGGTGAGTCTGGATGATATTGAAAATGGCATCCGCTATGAAAACATGATCGTATCGGGAGGACAACTTTCAGGAGATGGGGTTAAGCGGTCGCTGAGTGTCAATGGAGAATACGCTGCGGCCAGCCAGATTGGCAATACGGTCATTGGTTCTATCAAAGGAGGGAAGGTCTATCTGAAAGATGTTGCAGAAGTGGTAGATGCGCATGAGGAGCAGGAAAGTTTTGCCCGCCTGGACGAAAAAAATGTCATTACTCTGAATGTGATCAAGCGGGGAGGCGAAAACCTCATTAACGCTTCCGACCAGATCAATGCCATTGTGGCTGACTTTGAAGCAGATGTATTGCCCCAAGGTGTGAAGGTGACAATTACCTCAGACCAATCGGACAATACCCGCGTAACGTTGCATGACCTGATCAATACTATCATCATCGGCTTTATTCTGGTTACCCTCATCCTGATGTTTTTCATGGGAGTTACCAATGCGATCTTCGTGGGACTCTCAGTACCGATCTCCAGTTTTATTGCCTTCCTGTTTCTGCCTACGCTGGGATTCACTTTGAACATGATGGTGCTGTTTTCCTTTTTATTGGCCCTGGGCATTGTGGTAGATGATGCCATCGTGATGATAGAAAATACCCACAGAATTTTTGACAATGGCAAAGTGCCGATCAAGAAAGCGGCTAAAATAGCGGCGGGAGAAGTATTTCTTCCGGTATTATCGGGCACATTGGTAGTGCTGGCACCTTTCGTGCCCTTAGCCTTCTGGCCCGGTATAGTAGGCAGCTTTATGTTCTACCTGCCCATTACGCTCATTGTCACCTTACTGGCCTCTTTACTGGTAGCTTATATTATCAACCCAGTGTTTGCAGTCGATTTCATGAAATCTCATCATGAGGAGGAAAATAAAAGACGAATGAGCCGTGGATTTAAAATAGCCTCGGTGGTATTCGGCGCCTTGGCCTTTATGTTTTATATCACTGGCTTGGCGGGGATGGGCAACTTCACCGTTTTTATCTTTCTGATCTATGCCTTGCATCAGTTTTTCCTGGCGTCCGTTATCCGGAATTTTCAGACCAGGTCCTGGCCCAGGGTGCAGGATCGTTATCATTATCTGGTACACTGGTGCCTGCAAGGATGGAGACCTGCAGGGATTATATTGGGAACAGTGTTGCTCTTTTTCTTTTCTATTGCATTTACCGCATGGCGTAATCCTCCTGTTGTGTTCTTTCCACAGGGTGATCCGAATTTTATTTACACGTTTATCCGTATGCCCATCGGAACAGATCAACGGGTCACCGATTCTGTGACGAAGATCGTAGAAAACCGCATTATTGGGATCGTAGGTGGCAATAACCCCATGGTAGAATCTATCATCTCCAATGTGGCCGTTGGTGCCAGCGAGAATCCCTTTGAAAGTGGCAGTCAGGCCAGCCCTCATCTGGGAAAGGTAACCGTGGCTTTTGTTGAATTTGCCCGGCGCAACGAACAATCCTCGGCAGATTATCTGGACAAAATCCGGGAAGCTGTGAAAGGGATCAAAGGCGCTGAAATCTCCGTAAGCCAGGAGCAAAATGGTCCGCCTACGGGCAGGCCCATCAATATTGAAATTGCAGCAGATAATTTTGAGGTACTGGTAGCTACGGCTGACCACGTAAAAAAATACCTAGATTCCCTGCAGATCCCGGGCGTAGAAGAACTGAAGTCAGACTTTCAGAACAATAAGCCGGAAATTACTGTGAATATTGACCGCGAAAAGGCCAACCGGGAGGGGATTTCTACGGGCCAGGTAGGTGCCATGCTGAGGACGGCCATCTATGGAAAGGAAATTTCAAAGTTCCGGGATGTGAATGATGATTATCCTATTCAGCTACGCGTCAAAAAAGAGCAGCGTGATGACATTAATATGCTCCTCAACCTGCCCATCATTTTCCGGGATATGACCATGGGTGGAGCCGTGCGTCAGGTACCTATATCGGCCATTGCCAGCAGCCAGTACACCAACAGCTATGCGGGCATTCACAGGGTAGACCAGAAGCGGGTCATCACCTTATCTTCCAACGTATTAAGCGGCTTTACGGCCAACCAGGTGGTAGCAGATATTCAGAATAAACTTTCCTCATTCTCCACTCCTGTTGAAGTGGAAATCAAAATGACGGGAGAACAAGAAGAACAAGGAGAAACCGCTGCCTTCTTAAACCTGGCTTTTATCGTGGCCCTTGGACTCATGTTTATGATTCTGGTGGTTCAGTTCAATTCCCTGAGCAAACCCTTGATCATCTTATCAGAAATTATCTTAAGTGTAATTGGGGTGCTGATCGGCTTTTCGCTTTTCAGGATGAGTATATCCATTGTGATGACCGGAGTGGGTATCATGGCACTTGCAGGCATTGTAGTGCGCAACGGCATCCTGTTGGTAGAATTTACCGACTTACTCATTCAGCAAGGCATGGAAAGAAAACAAGCCATTGTAGAGGCAGCTAAAATCAGGATGACTCCCGTATTATTAACCGCTATGGCTGCCACGCTGGGGCTGATTCCTCTGGCCGTTGGGTTCAACATCGACTTTGTCACTTTGTTCACAGAGCTTAATCCCCATATCTATTTTGGAGGAGATAATGCTGTCTTTTGGGGGCCTTTGTCCTGGACCATCATCTTCGGTTTGATTTTCGGCACTTTCCTCACCCTGGTCCTGGTACCGGTCATGTTCCTGTTGTCAGTACAACTCAAAGAAAAACTCTTGAAATCATTTCATATAGAAAAAAATCAGAAAATGGCCGTGAATTAACAGTTTTTGTGCATGCGCCCTCAATAAAACATTTAAAGCAAAACTGCAGATGAAAAGTAAAAAAATCTATAAAAGTATGTTTGGTATGGCTGCCCTCTGTGCCATCGTAGTCATCATCCTGCTGATGTTAGGGAAAGGTAAAGATGTGGGGCTGGTACTTACTGCATTTTTTCTCTGCCTGGCCATCGGTTTCAGAGGCTACGAAAGTCTCAGAGGGTTTTCTTTCACCGTCCTCATCTTTGCAGCTGTTACCATAGCCATGTTCTACCCTGCCTACTTTCAGCAAATCAATGGATTTGACCTCAAGCAACTGATCACACCATTGTTACAGATCATCATGTTTGGGATGGGCACAGCCATGAGCATCAAAGACTTTGCTGGAGTGGTAAAAATGCCAAAAGGGGTGGTGGTAGGGATGTTGTGCCAGTTTACCATCATGCCATTCATAGGTTTCAGCCTGGCACATTTGCCGGGAGTACAACCTGAAATTGCTGCCGGCATTATTTTGATAGGATCAGTACCCAGCGGACTGGCCTCCAATGTGATGTCTTATCTGGCAAAGGCCAACCTGGCCTTGTCGGTAACCCTTACCGCGCTGGCTACTTTGCTAGCGCCTTTTATCACGCCTGTGCTGATGGGCTGGCTGGCCGGTGAGTTGATCCAGATCAGTGTTTCTAAAATGATGTGGGATATGACGCAGATCGTCGTGATTCCTGTGATGGCCGG
>JBGTMS010000014.1:0-2323 GCA_041743425.1 Zeaxanthinibacter sp.
CGACATACAAAGAATTTTTGCTGCTCACACGCGATATCGGCGGCTTGGCCATCCTTTTTTTGATGCCCTTGTTTTTGGTGGTTACAATAACCCTCGTTCAAAATGACACCTTCAAGACCTTGAAGGAAACAAAAATATCCATTCTTTTGGTGGACAACGACCAAGGCACTGTCTCGAAAAACATTCAGGAAAACCTTAAGAATTCTTCTCTTTTTGAGGTAGAGCTGCAATCCACCGAAGCATCGGTGAAAGAGCTGGTACAGACTGGAAAATATCAGTTGGGCATCGTCATCCCCAAAAACCTCACCAAAGATTTAAATCAAAAAGTCGCCGAAAACGTCGAGGGCATCCTAGAAAAATTCAGTGCGAAAGAAGAAAGTATCCCTTTGGTAAAATCGAAATTAAAATCCAAGGAAATCAAGCTCTATTTTGACCCGGCCACCCAATTCGCCTTCCGGAATTCCATCAAAAGCGGCATCGATCAAATGGTATCCAAAATCGAGACCCAGACCATCTACAAGGCCTTTCAGGAAGGATTGACCGAGAATCCCTACGAAGACCTCTTCGATACGGAGCCCTTTTTACTATTTAAGGAAATAGTACCTTCGGAAGGTGAAAAAGCAATCATCCCCAACGCCACCCAACACAACATTCCGGCCTGGACGCTCTTTGCCATCTTCTTTATTATCCTGCCCTTGTCCATCAACATGGTCAAGGAAAAAAATCAGGGTACCTTTGTACGGTTGCGCACCCATCCCGTTTCCTATGCGACGTTTCTAGGCGGAAAAACTGTCGTCTTTCTAGGGGTGGCGCTAGTCCAGTTTGCCTTAATGCTTCTGATCGGGGTATACCTGTTTCCCTCAATAAGCCTTCCAAAGTTGGACGTTTCGGGCAAACTTCCCCTACTCTTCTTCGTAGCCTTTTTTGCCGGATTGGCGGCCGTTGGACTTGGTCTATTATTGGGTACTATTGCAAAGACACAGGAACAATCCGCCCCATTCGGCGCAACCTTCGTAGTCATTCTGGCGGCTTTGGGCGGGGTCTGGGTACCCGTGTTCGCTATGCCCAAATTCATGCAAGTGCTCTCGAATATTTCTCCCATGAACTGGGGCCTCAGCGCATTTTACGATGTCTTCTTACGGGATGTGGGAATACTGGAACTGCTACCCGAAATCGCGCTGCTATTTTTGTTTTTTGTGATTACGGTCGTAATCTCCGTGGTCTATAATGGGCGGAAGAATTCGGTTTAAATGTGTAAATAGGATTGCGCTTTCCAGGAAATTCTCTATGCCCCTGATTTTAAACCCATCGCGTTCCATCCATTAAACCCTTATTTTTGTAGAATGAAAAAAGAAATCACCCACAGCAGTGAAGTCCGCATACGATTTGCGGAGTGCGACCCTTTGGGCATCGTCTGGCATGGCAACTATATACAGTTTTTTGAGGATGGCCGCGAGGCTTTCGGCCGTCATCATGGGATCTCGTACCTCGATCAAAAAGCGAATAATTTTTCGACCCCGATCGTTTCCTCGAAATGTGAACATAAACTGCCACTACGTTATGGCGATGTCGCTACCATCAAGGCGACCTATATCGATTCGCCCGCGGCCAAGATGATTTTTAAATACGAAATATTGAATCCCGACGGAAATGTCGTGTGCACTGGCGAAACCGTGCAGGTATTTGTAGCATTAGAAGGCGAACTTTCGTTGGTTATGCCGGATTTCTTCAAGCAATGGAAAATAAAAATGGGTTTATTGAATGACTAGCACCTATCTTTCACATAACAACATCGTTTCATCGCTCGGTTTTGATAGCGTTACAATTGTGGACCAGATCAGCGAGGAAATTTCGGGGCTTCGGTTGATAGACGAGCCCAAGATTTTGGACCGCCCTTTTTATTCCTCCATGATTTCGGAGGAAGTGTTGAACGACGCGTTTTATCAATTGCAATCAAACGCACCGAACACCCGATTGGAAAAGATGTTCATGGTATCGCTCGACAAGACCCTAAAAGCATCGGGCCTAGAACTGACCGATCGGGTCGGGCTCATAGTTTCTACGACCAAGGGCAATATCGATGTGTTGGAAAACGACAGCAAATTCCCTAAAGAACGAGCCTATTTAAGTGGCTTGGGGGAGCAACTACAAAATTATTTCGGTTTCACCACAAAGCCCATTGTAGTATCAAATGCCTGTGTTTCAGGAATTCTAGCGATAGTAGCTGCCCAAAGATTGATCGACCGAGGAAAATTCGACCATGTATTTGTAGTTGCCGGAGATCTGGTCACAAAATTCATTATTTCGGGATTCAATTCCTTTC
>JBGTMS010000015.1:0-18460 GCA_041743425.1 Zeaxanthinibacter sp.
CTGCCGGTTTTTATTATGATATTTCCGCCACGGAATGGATGATCCAGATCCTTGCCATTGCCCTTGTGCTTGGTATTGAAGGCCTGAATACCGCAGTCGAGAAAATCGCAGATTACATTCAGCCCGAATTTGATCCCAAAATCGGAATTATTAAAGATATCTCGGCGGGGGCTGTTATGTGGGTATCCGTTGCAGCCACTATTGTGGGGCTGATCATCTATCTTCCAAAAATTTTTTAAATAACTCCGCATCCCCGGGCAGTATCCTTAAATTTGTATTTTTGCCCAAAGCTTAGCACGATTGAATGGCAAAAAAGAAAAAAAAGACAAGGGCGATAACTTCAAAAAAAGGTCCTTCTTTCTCCTTATCCAAAAAAAATAAGATAATTTTTGGCAGTCTGCTCGTATTTCTTAGCATTGCACTTTTCTTTTCTTTTATATCCTATTTTTTTACCTGGCAGGAAGATCAAAGTCTTCTGGCCGAGTTTTCGGATCGCAATGAGCGGGCCGCCAATTTACTTAATAAGTTCGGTGCCAGCGTCAGTCATTTTTTTATGTACAGAGGATTTGGGGTGGCTTCTTTTATTTTTCCTTTCCTGCTTTGTATCACTGGTTTGTATCTGTTTCTTCAGATAGACAGGGCAAGATTGTGGAATAAATGGATCTGGGGACTTGTGTTTATCATATGGACCTCAATTGCCCTTGGTTTCTTCGCTTATGAACAGCCTTTACTCGGAGGGCTCGTAGGCTTTGAAATGAATGATTTCCTGCAGGACTATACCGGTAGGATTGGCGTCCTTCTCATTCTCCTTTTTGTACTTACCATTATTCTTGTCCGGTTTTTCCACTTTTCTCCGGAAGGGGTCGCTGGGTTTTTTAAAACCAAATCGGAGTCGATGGTTTCAGAATTTAAGGGAACCAGGGCAAGTGTGCGCAAAGAAGTCCCTGTAAATTCGGAAGAAGATGAAAGTCCTGTCATCTTTGACACTTATACTCACAAAGAAGACATTCCCCCTTTGGATCCCGGCTCAGTTGACGCCACAGCCGTTCCAGCTGCAAAGAATGTGACAGGAGCGGATATCATTGAAATGAAGGTGGAGAAAATTCAGGAGGAAAAAGAAGAGAAGGACCGCCTCAGTGAGCGGCTGGTATCTGATTTTGGAGAATTCGACCCCACCCTGGATTTGGGCAGCTATAAATTCCCCAGCCTTGATCTACTTGATCCACATGGATCAAGCGGGGGCATCACCATTAACCAGGAGGAACTTGAAGAAAATAAAAACAGAATCGTTGAAACCCTTAAGAATTATAAAATTGGCATTGCTCAGATCAAAGCAACCATCGGACCGACGGTCACCTTATATGAAATTGTACCTGAGGCCGGAATCCGAATTTCCAAGATTAAAAACCTGGAAGATGATATCGCCTTGTCGCTGGCAGCCCTTGGGATACGCATCATTGCGCCTATTCCAGGAAAAGGTACTATTGGGATAGAAGTACCCAACAAGAATCCGACTACGGTATCCATGAGGTCGGTCATTGCTTCGTCCAAATTTCAGAAGGCGGAAATGCAACTGCCAGTGGCTTTCGGGAAAACAATCAGCAATGAGACCTTTGTAGTTGACCTTGCCAAAATGCCACACTTATTGATGGCTGGGGCTACAGGGCAGGGAAAGTCGGTAGGACTGAATGCCGTACTGACCTCTCTGTTATACAAAAAGCATCCCGCCGAAGTCAAATTTATCCTGGTGGATCCGAAAAAAGTGGAGCTCACCCTGTATAATAAAATAGAAAGGCATTATCTGGCCAAACTTCCTGATGTGGAAGATGCCATCATTACAGACAATACCAAGGTTATCAATACCCTGAATTCATTATGTATTGAGATGGATGATCGGTACGAATTATTAAAACTTGCCATGGTCCGGAATATCCGGGAATACAACGTCAAATTCAAGGAAAGAAAATTAAACCCGAATGACGGCCATAAGTACCTGCCATATATTGTGGTTATCATTGATGAATTTGCTGACCTGATCATGACTGCGGGAAAGGAAGTGGAAACGCCTATCGCAAGGCTGGCACAATTGGCAAGGGCCATCGGAATTCACCTGATCATAGCTACCCAAAGACCCTCGGTAAATGTAATCACCGGAATTATAAAGGCGAATTTCCCGGCCAGGATCGCTTTCAGGGTGACCTCCAAGATCGATTCACGCACCATTCTGGATACGCAGGGTGCCGACCAGCTGATCGGTCGGGGGGATATGCTTTTTACACAGGGCAATGATATCACACGAATTCAGTGCGCTTTCGTAGATACCCCCGAGGTTGCTAAAATTACCGAGTATATCGGCGCACAAAGGGGATACCCTGAAGCGCATCTGTTGCCTGAATACAGCGGGGAGGATTCTGGCACAAGTATTGATTACAATATTGAGGACCGGGATACCATGTTCCGCGAGGCGGCAGAGGTCGTCGTGACCGCTCAGCAGGGATCTGCCTCCCTGATTCAGCGAAAGCTGAAACTTGGGTACAATCGGGCCGGGAGAATCATAGACCAGCTTGAAGCCGCCGGAATTGTCGGACCTTTCGAAGGGAGTAAGGCACGACAGGTCCTTATTACCGATATGCATACGCTGGACCAGTTATTGAAGGATGAGATAAATTAGAAAACATAATAAGTACACATGAAACGAATACTACTTGCACTTTCAGTCACACTATGCACATTTAATGTCCTAAGCGCTCAAAATGCGGCGAAGGCCAAAAGTCTGCTGGACGAAGTCTATAACAAGGTGACCGGCTATGACAATATTTTTGTGGATTTCAAATATGAACTGAATAATACTGAGGCCAATATTCAACAGGAAACAAGAGGGGACGTGACCATGCAGGGCGATAAGTATCTTTTTAATTACCTGGGATCTCAACAATTATATGACGGCAAAAAAGTATATACCATCGTTCCCGAAAACGAAGAAATCACCATAGAGGATAAATCAGAAGATGAAAATACCATCACTCCTTCAAGGATGCTTACCTTCTACAAGCAGGGTCATAACTACAGCTGGGACATACTTCAGAATGTTCAGGGTAGAAAAATACAATTTGTCAAACTGGTACCCATAGACAGTGATTCTGAAATAGAGACGATTCTGTTAGGGGTCGACGCCGAGACCAAACATATTTATAAACTTATTGAAACAGGCAAGAACGGTACAAAGACCACAATTACTGTTAATTCTTTTAAAACGGATCAACCCCTGTCTGCTTCGTTGTTTACTTTTGATGAGGCCAAATATAAGGATGACGGCTACTATATCATAAGAAATTAAGCCATTGCGTATATTAGATCAATATATATTAAAACGGTTTCTTTACAATTTTTTCAGTTCGTTTGTGATTTTGATGTTCATCTTCATTTTCCAGACGATTTGGCTTTTTATAGACGATTTGGCAGGAAAGGGGCTGGACATCGTCATCATCGGGAAATTTCTCTTTTACCTCATGCCGAACCTGACGGAAAAAGTGTTGCCACTCACCGTCCTCCTTTCTTCCATTCTTACCTTCGGTACCTTTGCTGAGAACTACGAATTTGCCGCAATGAAGGCCTCCGGGATCTCCCTGCAACGATCCATGCTCAGCGTCATCTTTTTTGTTGTTATCCTTGGAGGAGTAACCTTTTATTTTGCCAATAGTGTGATCCCGGCCTCCGAACAGAAGATTTACAACCTGCGAAGGAATATCGCTACGGTTAAGCCCGCGGCAGTCATAGAAGAAGGGGTTTTCAGTGATTTTGAAGGTCTGAACATCAAGGTGGACAATAAGTACGGCGATAATGATCGTTTTCTGGATAATGTCATCATACATAAAAAATCCAATCTTCAGAAAAACAATACGGTCATCAAGGCGCAAACCGGAGAGCTTATCAGCAGTGAAGGATCGGACATCATTCAACTGGTACTCAAAGATGGACATTACTATGAAGATCTGGTTCCCAAGCCAAGCGATGACAAACGTAATTTTCCTTATGCCAGATCCAACTTTGAAACATATACGATCAATATAGAGGTGCCGGATGATAACCAGGACCTGGAAGAAGAAGGCAATATCAGGACGGATAAGATGAAAAATATATGGCGACTGAAAGCCGATATTGATTCCCTTAAAACAAGCAATATTCATGCGGTCACCGCCTTTTCAAAAAATATAGCGAAACGCATGGGGGCATTTGTCCCTTTGGTACTTAAGGATAGCTCCATGGCCTCACCGGGCATAACGGAGCGGGACAGCCTGGAGATAGACCAATCAATCACCTCAGTTACTACTGTGATGTCCCCTGATGTCAGAATGATGGCTGAGGTTTCTGATTCCGCAGCAATAGCAGGGACATTCAAGGCATCTGATTCGCCCGTTATGGAGGCAAAGAAAAGTGACTCCATATCGCGTGTGGAGGATGTGGCCGATCTTTACAAGGAATGGCAGCGGATACAAATGGTATCCTCCGCAAAAAACAATGTATCGAATATTTTAAGTTCGGTGGTGGGCAAAAAGCAGGAACTGCAGAACAGGTATAAGATTTACAATATGCATATTCTCTCCCTGCACAATAAATACGCCCTTGCCTTTTCCTGCGTCATCCTGTTTTTTGTCGGAGCTCCATTGGGAGCCATCATACGAAAAGGAGGTCTGGGGCTGCCGATGGTCATTGCAATCGTCCTGTTTCTCACTTACTACTTTTTTGGCGTTTTTGCCGGAAATTATGCCAAGGAAGGTAATATACACCCCATCTTAGGTGCATGGCTTTCCACATTAATAATGTTACCTTTGGGAATATTCTTAACCCGACGGGCCACAGCAGATAAGGGTCTTATGACTTTTGGACACATTGTCGATTTCTTTAAAATACGGTTCAGAAGAAAAGGCAAAACTAAGGGTGAATGATTGCAGATATGGAGGCGAAAATTGAACTGAATTCCATTGAAGAAGCCATTTCGGATATTCGAAATGGCAAGGTGGTTATTGTTGTGGATGATGAGAACCGTGAAAATGAAGGGGACTTTATTGCTGCAGCCGAGATGGTCACTCCGGAAATGATCAATTTTATGGCAATGCACGGAAGGGGTCTGATATGCGCTCCGGTAACCGAGGAACGCTGTCAGGAACTTGAGCTTACCATGATGGTTGAAAATAATACGGTACTACACCATACGCAGTTTACAGTTTCTGTAGACTTGTTGGGTCACGGTTGCACCACTGGGATTTCTGTGCATGACAGAGCCAAGACAATTAGAGCGCTGGTGGCGTCTGATACCAAACCATATGATCTCGGCCGCCCTGGTCATATCTTCCCATTGCGTGCCAAGAATGGTGGCGTGCTGCGAAGAACAGGTCATACAGAGGCAGCAGTAGATTTTGCAAGGCTTGCCGGATATGCCCCGGTTGGCATATTAGTGGAGATCCTTAACGAAGACGGGACTATGGCCCGGCTGCCCCATCTTGTCGATGTAGCGCGGAAATTCGGTTTGAAACTGGTATCTATCGAAGATCTTGTGGCCTACCGTATGCGACATGACAGTCTGATTGTGAAAAAAGAATCATTTGACCTGCAAACCCGTTTTGGCGAGTTCACTTTGCATGCCTATCAACAAACTACCAATGACCAGATTCACATCGCGCTGACAAAAGGGCAATGGAAACTAGATGACGTTGTGCTGACCCGAATCAATTCTACCCATGTTAATAATGATATTTTAGGCACGCTTACGAATAATGCCGATAAGAAATTGGATGATATGTTTCGACTCCTTAATATGGAAGGGAAAGGTGCCATTGTTTTCATCAATCAGGAAAGTGAATACTTTAATCTATTAAAGCGCATCCATGGCCTGCGGATCAATCAGGAAAAGGGTATTATGAAAGCCCCTGCCACGGAAATGGATTCTAAGGATTTCGGGATCGGCGCCCAAATCCTGCACGACCTGCAGATCAGTAAGATGCGTCTGATGACCAACTCGCCTCAGGCCAAACGAGTCGGTATTGTTGGCTATGGTCTGGAGATTGTCGCTTACGCCGCTTTCTAGGTAGCATTTCTATCCCCCTCCTATAGTTACACTTTATTCAAATAGGCAAGAGCCGCTACATTTATTTTAAATTCTTCAGGCATTTTACCATGGTTTCAGCCCTCCTGGCCAATTCCTTCTCGTCCCAGCCGAGTTTAATCAGGCACGAAATATTTCTCCCTACCCAATGATCGGAAGCCGCAAAATCGGAATTGCCGTAGTCAGGTAATCCTTGCGCTACATGAGAAACAATTTTCCCCAGCGACTTAAGCTGTTTTAAATGGTCCCAATTTTTATGATAATGCCAGTTGTTGTCAAACCAGTAAAAACATCCGTCAATTCCTGCCGTCACCAGAGCGTTATGAGCCGCCTTTGCAACGGTCTGTGAAGGCATATAAAAGCTGAGAAAAGAGAAATTCTCCACCCCGGTGTCGGGCACCCTTCTGAATGTCAGTCCGGGAACTTGCTCCAGTGATTGTCTGAGCTGCAAATAGTTTTTTCGCTGTATGTTCAGGAATTCATCGAGCCGGGCAAGTTGCGCGAGTCCGACTGCCGCATGAAGTTCGGAAATACGGAAATTATAGCCCAGGAAAGGATGCCCTTCAGCGCCCCTATCGGACCCTAAGTGGTCATGACCATGATCTGAGTAGCAGGTTGCGTTATGATAATAAGTCTCATTATTAGTGATCAGCGCCCCTCCTTCCCCGCAGGTAATCGTCTTGACATAATCAAAAGAATAACACCCCATATCTCCGTAGGATCCAAGCGGTTTTCCTTCGTAACTGCCCCCTATTGCCTGACATGCGTCCTCCAACATCAGCAACCCGCTGCGAGAGCAGATTTCCTTCAGCGCCCGCATATCTGCCATTGAACCACACATGTGTACCGGCATAACGACCTTTGTTCTATCGGTAACTGCGTTAAATACTGCTTGCGGATCCAGGGTAAGAGTGTCATCGACATTGACGAGCACCGGTACGGCGCCAAGGGCTATTACGGCTTCAAAACTGGCCACAAAGGTAAAGGCAGGCAGGATAATCTCATCCCCGGCCCCCACCCCCGCACTGGCTAATGCCACCGTAAGTGCGGCAGTACCGCTGCTAACTAAATGCGCGTGTTTGACCTTCATTCTTACCTCCAGAGCCCTTTCCAATTCACTTGCTTTCCATTTGCCCTGCCGCATCCCATCAAATCCGTATCGCATTAAAACTCCGGTCTCCATTACCTGAGCTATTTCGGCACGCTCCTGTTCTCCAAAAACTTCAAATCCCGGCATCTTTTTGTGCTATATAATTCTAATTATAAACTCAGCGGATATCGATCACGCTGTCTTTCAATTCCCTGCGGACTTTTTGGAATCCGGAAAACATATCATCTTCGGAACGATATCCTACCGGCAGTACCAGCACAGCGGTGAGGCCCATTTCATTCAGGCGTAGGAGTTGGTCATACCCTTCCACGTCAAAGCCTTCCATCGGACATGAGTCAATACTTTCCACTGCGCAGATCGTCAGCAGATTTCCCATCGCGAGATAGGCCTGTTTTGTAGCCCATGTCCTGATCTGTTCTGTATCCATTCGAATAAAGTGTAACTCCAGTGCCTCTTTAAAGGGATTCAGGATGCGGTCACTTGTACCTCTGACCTGTCTGACACGGTCAAAATAATCCGCGATGAAATCCCTGTCAATTTTTGTTTCCACACAAAATACGAGGAGATGGGAGGCCTGCGCCACCTGCTGTTGGGCGTGGGAAAAAGCTACCAGTCTACTCTGCAATTCCTTGTTATGGACTACTACCATTTTAATGGGTTGCAGGCCATAGGAGGTTGCGGTAAGATTAAAGGCATGCTTAAGTTTCAGAATCTGATTATCCGACACCATCTTATCAGGATCAAATTTCTTAACGGCATAGCGCCATTCCATCTGCTTAATAATATCTTCCATAAGCTGTCACTTTAAAAACCAGAGCTGCACCGCCATGATCAAAACCATATTCATCATAACTGTCCGGATAAAGCCTTCCCCTTTATCTGCCGAATATCGACTTGCCACCTATGCCCCGGAACCATCGCCTATTGCCAGAATAAGTCCCCCCTCCCAGATCACTTTGTCACTGCTGATGAATACCGCCAGGGCTGAAACGGCGTTTAGGAACACCACGGTTACATTGGTGGCATATACCCGGAACAGGTTCATACGGTTGACATATTGCAGGAAGAACGTAATGATAAAACCGATCCCTGCATTGATAAAACCGCCATAGATGCCTATAAAGAAAAAAGCCTTGATGGGTATCCAAAGATATTTGCCTTTGAGCCGTTCACTCAGTTCCTTTATAAGCGGTCTTGGTTTAAAGATAATAATAAGGACTACGACTACCATGATGATCCCCAGGATCTCGTTAAAAGTAGCCCCATTGACGTCCACTGCGATATATGCTCCCAAGATGGATCCCAGGCAGGCAGATATGCCCAGGAAGATGTTGAAGGACAATGAGGATACGCCTTTGCTCTTAAACCCGGTGGTGGCCAGGGCGGTCTGGGTGACGATGGCAACACGATTGGTGCCATTGACCACTACGGGCGGCATTTTCAGGAAGAAAAGTACGGGCAGGGACAGCAGCGTGCACCCTCCTGCCACGGTATTTATAAACCCCACTGCGAATCCGGTAAGGACCAGCAAGGGGTAATAGTACCATTCGTCCATCACACAAAAGTAGTGAGCTGCGGATCAAAAAATCAATAGGAATCAATAAATAAAGGCCCGGGCCTTTATGAATGCAAAAAGCTTCCTATATTTGCAAGCTGTAAGGGCGCAGGCTTTTCTTTTTTTGGAGAAATGGCAGAGTGGTCGAATGCGGCAGTCTTGAAAACTGTTGAGGGTCACACCTCCGGGGGTTCGAATCCCTCTTTCTCCGCGATCAAATACAACCGCTGAACATCTGGAAACAGCAAATTCCCAACAAGCTTGCTTGATTGGGAATTTTGTTTTCAGATGACAAGCCGGCAGGCTTGGCGGTTGTATTTGCAGGACGTGGTAAGCGAGGGATCGCCGAAGGCAATCCCGAGTAACCGAGCTTCTTCATGGCAAATTTGATAATAGCTTTAAATTGAGATCACAGTTGTATTTGCAGGACGCGGTAAGCGAGGGATCGCCGAAGGCAATATCAGATATAATGATGGTTTTTTGCATACCAATACTATTATAGCATTGCCACCTGACCAATTTTTTCATCGCCATATACCTGGATTCTACGCAGAAGAAATCAATAAGGTAATATTTCAGAATACCACTTTAAGAACGCTAAAGGGCGTATCAGTAATAAGTTTTGTGAATTAACCCCCAAAAGTTACCACACCAAATCGTTCCTTCTGTTTCCTTCCAGAGTGTCTTTGATCCTGCGCTAATGCTGTTATTTTTTGAGATGAATGTTTAACTTGCCTTCAAAAAAATTTCTGTAATAGGCTTCTACATTCTTTTTGCCAATAAGTATACGTTCCGTCATCGGATCCATACAGATAACATCATCGGCATACGCATCCAAGGCGGCATCCACATTGCCTTTACTCTATAATGCGTTGATTGCAAGTTCACTTTTGATCAAAATACTTTTGATAGATTCCATAAGTTCAATTCTATCAATTCAAGAATTTTCAGGTTCACTCTTTTATGAGGCAGGTAAGATCTTCTACTCATTTCCCCCAAAATCGGTCTTCCGCTTCCTGAGCGTCAGAAAAAAGCCAAACATTGACTATTTTACCGTCTTTCACTTCAAACAAATCCAGCCCGGTCATATCTATTCTCTTTTCATCAATCTTGCCGTTAAAGCGAACAGGCATGGCTACTAGATTGTTATTGGTCATTAAATTGCCATTTGGCTTAACCACAAATGTTCCTTTTGCAGCCTCCATCATGTTATGGAGCATTTGCCCGATGTCATCCAATCCGGTCTTTATTCCTGAGAATTGATTTGATCCTGGTTGATGCCATTTTACTCCCGTACTGAAAAATGAAAATGCAGCAGGAATATCGCCCTTACCAAGGGCCTCTGCATAAGCCGCAATTACTTCCTTTGGTGTCATAATAATATCGTAATTGAGTGTTTATAATGCGAAATAAAACAATTACTTACATTTGTACAAGTACTTACTATAGTGTATAGTACTAACCTTTAAGTTAGATATATTGATTAACAAATGGATAAAAATCAAAAAATAATTAAACAGTCGGATGAAAACTGTCCGGTAAGAAAGTCATTAACTATTTTGGGGGGCAAATGGACCCTATTAATTTTATTTCAGATAAACGAAAGAGTAATAAGATACGGGGAACTAAGAAGGTGTATTCCGGGGATAAGTGAAAAGGTATTGATTCAGGGCTTGAATGCTTTAGTAGAAAACAAACTGGTTTCGAGGAGGTCATATCCGGAAGTGCCTCCAAAAGTCGAATATCGGTTGACAAAACTTGGTATTAGAACATTACCTATTATTGATAATTTGGCGGCATTCGGATTGGAAAATCTGGTAAGGCCTGCCACTGATTGTGGAAGCTCCGCATAAAACGGAACTGTTTAAATTATAAATTAATTAGTTTTAAACTTAGTTCACGCCATTAAAAGCCCTTACTCAAAAGGAAGAGGGAAGTTTTTGTATCGCCTAATATCGTTCAAGGAATGAAGGCCATGCTGTATTAACACAGCGATACTTTTTAGAGGGGAGCTTCCGGAGGCTTAAATACTTATAGAAATATCCATTCTGGTGTTGAATGACTTCATATGACCAACCTGCAGGCTTTGGTAGCTGTTTGTCCATGAGACGCTCTACGAGGAATCGCCGAAATCAATCGCGCCTTAATACTTCTTGCTTTTTGGGGTGGATTTTTAATGACTGAATAAATAAGCACACAACATTTCCGGATACCATAGCCTGGTTTTTGTCTGTTTTGGAAAGATTTGAGTTTAACCGCATCCGGAGCAGAAAACAAAACCGGACAGGGCCAGGGCATCTAAAAACGGAGTATTACCCAATACTCAGGTTGCTATTTTTAAATCTTCAGGCATGGCAATACATCTTCAGTAAAATAGGGTTCCTGGTAAACCCAGAACATATAATTTACATGAAGAAAGTCCTTTGCAAAGGCCTGTAGCATGGGTACCATGTTTTCACGCTTTTTGACACCAATATCTTCTTGTTTCCTATAGTCCTCATCTGCTCCCGTTTTGCCTATGTAATTGCCATCCTGAATGGCAATGCCGAGCGGTACAGTATAATCAAATTCATGCATCATGGCCAAAGCATGATTCAACTGTCCCCGCCTTTGAACCATTAAATCCGGTGCTCCAAGACCCACACCCATTTCCTGCCCGTATTGATAAATAGAACGGAGAAATCCTTTATCTTCCTCCGGAAGCCACTCTCCTGGCATAAAATTGGCGTATTGCATGGTGGTTGATTTGGGAAACGCTTCTTTAAGCGCAAGCATATTAATTTTCAAACTTTCCAAATAGCGCTCCGGAGTAAAAGTCGGATCCTTTTCGCTGCTTACACCAATGGCACTTTCCTGAAGATTTATGCCTTCGATTTTTCCATCAAATTGTTTTCCCAGGGCTTGCATTAACAAGTGAAACCGATGTTGTACCTGTGCATTCCACCTCTTTGCAACCCAGCCGTCAGGGTTTCCGTTATCATCGTATTGCGGGGTTGCTCCCCCATCAAACTCTTTATTCAGGAGGTAGTCAGGAACGGCTTTGTGTTTGGTATAAAAGGTTACATCCTGGAACTGAATGAATAAACTTTTCCCATGCGTTTGGAGGTAGTCATAGTCATCCTGAACAATTGAAAAATCATAGGTATCAATTTCAGGTTCAAGCTGCCTCCAGGAATACATGATCTGAGCACCACTAATTCTCTGAGCCTTTAAAAATAGGTGATCATGAATAGCTTCCCGGTCCCGGGCGAAATAAACAAAATGCTTAATATCATCCTCTTGTAACGGGCAATCAGCATTTTCATATTTCTTATAGGCATCCATATAGCGATCGGGGTTTTCTCCCTGCGGATAAATCTTTACTATCCATATACAGGCCATCAAACTAAGTAAGATCCATCTCATGCTCATTGTATGTATATCTAGCTCATTATTTATTTCTTTATACAATTCCTGTTATAAATATTTGTAATGTATGCCATTAACGGATTAAATGGTATCTATGTAAGCTGAAAAATAAAATATTCATATGTCTGAGAAAAATAAAGCCATTTTAAAAAAGGGCAATGCAGCTATCGCTGAAGGCAATTATGAAGGATTTTTATCATTGTGCACCAACGATACGGAATGGACATTTGTGGGCGATAGAACTTTGAAAGGGAAACAGGCAGTACGGGAATGGATGGCAGCGAACTACCTGGAACCCCCAGTGGTTACGGTCACTAATATGATAGCCGAAGCTGATTTTGTAACGGCAGTTGGTACTGTAATCATGAAAGACAAAAGTGGGGAAAACATGGAGTACTGCTACTGCGACGTCTGGCGGTTTCATGATGGGGAATTAATTGAATTAAAGGCTTATGTTATCAAAAAACAGGATAATATAAGATGTCCTCAGAATAGCATAGGAAAATTTGTAGGGATACTCATATTAATTGTAATCAATTTTTAACGTAAAGGCATTGTTCGAGGGAATGTAAGTGTAAGGGATCGATGCTTCTTGGATTTACACGATTTGGAGGATGACCGACGTTATGGTGTATAAAGGTCTGCCTGACTCCCCCGGGATGATCATTCATCCACTTAACATATTTAGATTAGGGTTTATCGCGCCCTGCATATTCATAATTATTCATATCTTAGAAATTCTCTTCCGAGAATCCCTCCCCCAATCCTAGCGAGAACTTATCAGAAAATGTCCCAATCTATTCGGTAGTTTAAACGAGATTAATTTGCATGTAACAAGTAGTGGCTCAATTATAACAGACAGAATATGAACGAAATTATTTGTCCAAATTGTACAAAGGTTTTCAAAGTCGATGAGGCTGGATTTGCCGATATCCTCAATCAAGTTCGAGATCATCAATTTGAGGAAGAATTGCAAAAGCGATTGGACCTCGCTGAAAAAGAAAAAGAAAATGCTGTATTACTTGCAATTGCCAACATTAAAATGTCATTGCAAGACGATCTTGCAAAAAAAGATAAGGATATAACGGAACTGAAAGCCAAAAATGATCGTGCTCTTGCTGAGCAATTAGCCAGGAAAGAATCTGAGATTTCTGAAATGAAATCGAAAATTCAGATTGCAGATATTGAGAAAAGACTCACTGTAACAGAGGCGATAAAAGAAATTGAAAAACAGCGCGATGACCTCGCAAATGATTTAAAACATCAAAAGACAGAAAAACAATTGCTCGAAAAATCGTTAAACGAGAAATACGCGGCTGAGCTCAGGACAAAAGATGATATCATAAGATTGAAAGATGATGAAATTGCGTTTCGAAAGGATATGAAGCTAAAACTTTCTACTAAAATGGTAGGTGAATCACTTGAGCAACATTGTGAAACTGAATTTAATAAGCTTCGCGCAACAGCTTTTCAGAAGGCTTATTTCGAAAAAGATAACGATGCCAGATCCGGAAGTAAAGGAGACTATATTTATAGGGAAGCGGATGATTCAGGCAATGAAATTGTTTCTATTATGTTTGAAATGAAGAATGAGGGCGACGAAACGGCGACAAAAAAGAGGAATGAAGACTTTTTTAAGGAATTGGATAAAGACCGGATAGAAAAGAAATGTGAATATGCCGTGCTTATTTCCTTATTGGAACCGGAAAATGAATTCTACAATCAGGGAATTGTTGATGTCTCTCATAAATTCTCTAAAATGTATGTTGTGCGCCCACAATTCTTCATTCCTATTATCACACTCCTTCGCAATGCAGCCATGAATTCAATGCAGTATAAAGCAGAACTAAGTTTGATTAGAAATCAAAACCTGGATATTACCAATTTTGAAGAAAAAATCAACACATTCAAAGAGGGATTTGCTAGAAATTACGAATTGGCGAGTCGTAAATTTAAAACGGCTATTGATGAAATAGATAAAACCATTAGTCATCTTCAGAAAACCAAAGACGCGCTTTTATCTTCGGAAAACAACCTGCGTTTGGCTAATAATAAAGCGGATGATCTATCTATCAAAAGATTGACCCATGGAAATCCAACCATGAAGGCAAAGTTTGAGGGGCTTTCAGACTACACCAAATAAACAAGGTAGCCAATGGTTTCCGTAAGTGATAATTGAGGAGCATCGTACAATCGGACTATTAAGGAGCCTCAGCTACTATCGAAAGCTGATGAAAGATCGCCAAACTTTTGAACTGTTGTACCCCTCCCGGTGTCACTCAGTTTCAGGCGCCTTGGAATGGCCTGCGAAGACAGCGGTTTTGCAAATCCAGACAGACCCTTTTCACTGCAAACAAATACAATCGGAGAACAGCTGAAAACGAAAGGAACCCCTGGCTGTATTCTTCATAGCAAGCATAAAAGTTCTAAGGAAGCCACATCGTAATTGTAGGATATACTGACAACCTCTATTTCCTCTTCACTAGTTTTTGCATTTCTTCCGGGGATAGTTTCCAATATTCAATAATGGGATTCTTTTTTACTTTTTCCTCGTACTCCTCAATGAAGTGCTGATTCAAACTGTCATTATCTCCATACTGGGCTCTGAGGTCTTCCAATTTTTTGTGCAGCTCCACCTGGACCCCGGCATAGTCCGGATCGTTATATACGTTATTTATTTCCTGCGGATCCTTCTTCAAATCAATCAATTCCCATGCATCAATATCATAGTAAAAATGGATGAGCTTAAAAGAGTCGGTGGTGACCCCATAGTGCTGCATGACACTATGTTCCGAAGGATGTTCATAATAGTGATAGTAATGCGCATTTCTCCAGTCTGCCGGAGTTTGTCCGCGCAAAATGGGAACCATGCTCTTTCCCTGCATATTTTCAGGGATACTACCTCCCGCTGCGTCGATAAAGGTTTCTCCAAAATCGAGATTGGAAACCAGGTCGTTGTTGACTGTGCCAGGTTTGATTACACCTGGCCACCTGATCAACAAAGGTGAACGCAGGGATTCCCGGTACATCCAGCGCTTATCAAACCACCTATGTTCTCCCAGGTAAAATCCCTGGTCGGAAGTGTACACCACAATCGTATTCTTATCCAGTCCCTTTTCTTTCAGGTAGTCAAGCAGCTGGCCCACACTTTTATCCACTGCCGAAATGCACGACAGGTAATCCCGCATATAGCGCTGGTATTTGAACCGGGTCAGCTCCTTCCCTTTGGGATTCTTTTTTTTGAAATCCTCATAAATCGGCTTATAGAGGGAGTCCCATGTCCTGAGCTGGTCTTCATTCAATCCGTTTCGCGGGACGTCCGTCATCTTCAGATCGCGGTCCAGGGTCATCGTGGCCGCTATCGTCATATTATTGAATTTGGCAGCTGCCCGCCCCCCGGAATAATCATCAAATAGGGTTTCCGGTTCCGGAAATACCACCTCCTCATACATGCCAAGTTCGGACGGTCCCGGATCCCACGCGCGGTGTGGTGCCTTGTGCTGCATCATCATCATAAAAGGTTGCTCCCCCCCTCCTATCTTTTCCAGCCAGGCAATCGATTTATCCGTTACGATCTCTGTTGTATAACCTTCCACCTCATATTCTCCGGTTTGGTTGATAAAAGTGGGATTGTAATAAGCGCCCTGGTCCGGTAATATATCATAATAGTCAAATCCGGTCGGAGTACCGCCCAGATGTAATTTTCCAATGGTTGCCGTTTTGTACCCGGCTTCCTGAAGTACTTTGGCAAAGGTCTGTTGACTGAAATCGAACTTAGATCCAATGGTATCATCTATAAAGCCATTCTTATGACTGTACATCCCGGTAAGGATGGCTGCCCTGGAGGGGCCACAGATGGAGTTGGTCACATAACACCGGTCAAACCGCATGCCTTCTTCTGATATCCTGTCGATATTCGGGGTGGGTGCCAGACTGGCCAGGGTTCCGCCATAGGCGCTTATCGCCTGATACGCATGATCGTCGCTCATGATGAAAATGATGTTCGGCCTTTCCGGCCTTTCCGGTTCAGCTACAGACTTTGATTCCTGTTTACATCCGGTCAAAATGAGTAAAAAAGCCACGGATAATGCTTTCATTGCCGGAAACTTGATGGGTTGATTCATAGTGGCCACGGTTAATCCAATATCACTTCAATATCCGAACAAATTCTCTGCAAACCCAATGGGTTCTCAATTTTTTGTACGGAGGTAACACCGATCAATGGCATATGGCAGCCACTCGTTGTAGTTGGAAATATGAATATTGCCGACTGACTTATTCAGTCAGGACTTCCATCAGAAATAAGAAAGCCCATCCTGTAAAGATGGGCCTCAATAATCAGCTACTCAAATAAACCTATTCAAAAGAGAGATCACCGGTATTGGGATTGTATACATAGTTAAAGGTAAAGTACCGCGACTCGCTCGTCATATCAGGTTGTGAAGGATTGTCCTTATAATAGCTAAGGATCTCTATTTTCGCGTAGTGTCCGGATGTGGTTTTAAATACCAGCACCTTTCCTGGAATAGCCGAAATAATATTCAACTGTGGATTGTAATTATACCACCCCAGGTCACTCCCGGTTGGGATGGCAAAAACACCTGGTGCGTCCTGATCAAAAGTCAAATCTTCGGCGGTCAGTACGCTTGCAAAAGTTCCGGTAGCAATGGTTGCCCCTGCCTCGCCTGTTCGTGCTGGTTCATCATCCGTCCCTGTGGCCTCACCCCCATTTACGGCTATGGTCGTTCCTCTGAAGGCGATGTCCCAATCAGTATCACTTGAAGTTTCTGCACCTGTTTCAAAGTCGAATTTTGTAAACTCTCCGCCGACAGGCTGACCCTGCCCTCCTGTTTGCGGCGCGTAGAGATTGGTAATTTGTTCCGTTTGTATCGGATCCGGCATCGGTGCGTTGTCATCGTCATTGCTACAGGAGGTGAATGCAGCACTCAGTAGTGCTATTAGGAAAATGTTCTTGTTCATTCTGATTGGATTTAAATATTAAAATTGATAATTGATTTTTACGTATCCCTGAATTCCCGGCTGGGTCGGGATGTCGTTATCTGTGTAGTCCAGTAAATTATTCGCTCCCAGCTGTAAAGTAAAATCGTTATAAAAAATCTTGCTCGCTGCCACATTGGTAGTTACATAACCATCGATAAAACTGCTGTCGTAGCTATCGATAAGTCCGTTTCCATTTGTATCAGACTGGGCATATTTACTGCGGTACAAAACGCGCAGATTGATGTTTATTTTTGCGGAAGGGATGTCATAGAATATCTTAAAATTGGCATTATGCCGAGAACGGTTCACCAGCCCGTAATAATCGGACCGGATGATTGCCAAGGTCTGACTTGTCTCTGGGTCGCGTGCAAATACCTGACCCTGCCGAACCTCCTCCATCTTTTGTTTGTCATAGGCAAACAGTAATTGGTAACCCGCACTCACAATAAATAAATCGGTTAGATTATATCCGGAATTGAGTTCAAAACCCTTAGTATATATCTCATCAAAATTGACATAGCTGAAGACATTCTGTCCATTGGTCCTGCGTGCCAGAATGCGGGTATCGATCAGGTTTTTAAAATCGTTTCTGAAGAAGTTGAGCTCGGTGTTCCACGCATCCTTACGAAAAGTGAGTCCCATATTGTAACCTATAGAACTTTCCGCTTCCAAAGGATCATCCAGGTCGGTCAGGGGAACCACAATAATGCTTATTTGTCCCTGCTCCTGCAGCTCCTGTACCTTCTCGACGGCCACATTGTAACCCAATACCGCGTAGCCGACGGCCGAATTGGTAAAATCAAAGTAGAGCTGCCTGAAATCCGGAGCCTTAAAACCGTATCCGGCAGAACCTTTTAAAGCAAGTACCTCTGACAATTGATAACGGACCGCTATTTTGGGGCTAAACTGATTACTATATTCGGAGTGGTTATCAAACCGTGCCCCCAGGATAACATTAAGCGGTTCTATAGGTTTAACATCGTACTGCGCATAGGCATATTTTGAATTAAAGCTAACCGACTCATCAAAATAAGTCCTGTCCAGTTCTTCTAACTGATACCCCATCCCTACGGTAAGCGTTCCTGTTGCCGGGAAGGCATAATTGGCCCTGATTTCAGGGCGGAGCAGGGTCTGGTCAAATTCGCTGTCACTCAATACGTCTTCAGAAAGCGGGTCAGCCAGGCGTTCGTTGGCCGTATAGTTGGTAAAGTAAAGTTCGTAAGTTGTTGAAAACTTATGATTCCATTTGTGATCCAAACGGGCATGCCCATTCCATTCGCGC
>JBGTMS010000016.1:0-1791 GCA_041743425.1 Zeaxanthinibacter sp.
CCGGACCGATATATAAAAAACGGAGACCTTGTAAAAAGGCCTCCGTCCGGTGGATGGTTGTTAACTTTTAATTGTTAGGCCAGCTTCCCCAGTTGCTGCAGTGGCCTCCGTTGTCTGTTTTACCAATTGAAGATTGTACGCCGGAATAGGCCGCATTCATAACAGCTCTCGGGCTAAAATGAACCTTGCCATTGCTCAAAGTGCGGTGGGCCTTACCAAAATGTGCCTGGCTCAAACCGTGGCCTGCTTCATGCAGGGCTACGGTTTCAACATCATAAGTTGAGCCGTCATTCCAGCCAAATGTATCGTTATAATATATTTCCCTCAAAGCAACGTCATATTTCCCGTTGTTATCTGTGTCTACAAGTTCACCATTTTCATCCGTAAAAACAATGGTAAAGGTGACGCCCAGAATAAAGGAACTTCCCCCTGGTGCCAGGTAATCGAAAAACAAGGGGGGCATCCAGCCACCATGGATAACATCGGCTACATAGTCCAGGCTCCCACCAAATCCAAGGATCGCAGCTATGAAACCAGTTGGCCGCCCGTCAAAGGGTATTGTCGTCATGCCCAGGTCGGAACATTGAACCCCATCCCATGTAGCCATTGCCCTGTCTATTGCTGCAGTACTTGCTGATACAGACAGGTCTGCTGACGGCCTGTTTTGATCTACATAATATGAAATATCCGGCGTGCCGTCCAAAGCCAGGGCTGGTACAAAGTCGCCGGCGAGTTGTTTGTTTCCCCTATCGGTAAAAAAGACCTCGTTGCCCATTTCTCCGGTTTCGCCGGATGTAATATATTCCGCCTTATATACCGCGTAACTCAGCCCTGTGGTTTTCGAACTTAAACTGTTGCCGGATATTCCTTTTGATGTCCGGGGCAGCTCCAGATACCTGGGTTCCGGCATTTTAATTTCTACCCCGGCATCTGCGTTTACCTCAGAGTTCAGGAGTTCATCTTTTTCACAACTCAGGAGAACGCCCAATGATAAAGCGCTGATAATAATTAGCTTTTTTTTCATCTTTTTAAAAGGTTTTCGGTTAACTATTAATCTATGAATGTACGCTATTTGGAGGAATTAAAGTCTATTATTTAAAAGTAAGAAAAAATGAAATTAGTGAAGAAATTTTCTTACATAACAAAACCAAAACAGGGGGATCACCCTTTGTCGTATACTTCGGTTCGACAGCACTAATAATGTAGAAAACCTATTAAACACTGCATTATTTTCTTACCTTACGGTACAGGAATTCAGACCCACAGTAAATCTGCCCCAAAGCACACGGTATTATTTGAAGATGCTCTTTCATCCTTAAGGGTGGCAATCAAATTTCGCCCACCTATTGATTGGCAAAACATTGTTGTATGAAACACTACAGGTATGGAACTTCAGTTATTTACAGCCTATGGGACAGAGGCATACCCTTTTTGAACAGTATCTTGCCCTCAGCTTTAAATGCCTTTTTGCTTTTTACGATGTGCTGCCTTCACAGCTCCACCGTATTCGCTCAGGCACCTTCACTATTTGGTACTGAGGAACCCCTGGAGCTAACCCTTCATGCCGACCTTAAAAACTTATTCCGGGACCGGGGAGACGAATCACCCTATCACCCGGCCTCTGTTATCTATCAGGATAGTGGAGAAACAATGCATATCCCGCTTAGGGCGAAGACAAGGGGACATTTCCGGAAGATAACGGCTAATTGCAAATATCCTCCTATCCTTCTGAATTTCGATTCCATCCATACACCCAGACATTCCATTTTTTATGGACAGGATAAATTGAAG